>JANYBQ010000398.1 GCA_025360705.1 Betaproteobacteria bacterium
CCCGCGCCAGTTCGAGCAACTTCTGCTGCCCGCCGGACAACTGGCCTGCGAGCAGGGCTGCCTTGTCGGCCAGGGCACACAGTTCGAGCACGCTGCGCGCCCGCTCGTGCAGGGCGCGTTCTTGTGCGCGTACCCGTGAAAATGCCCACCAGTTGGCCTGGAAATGTTCGCCCAGCTGGTTGATGGGTGCGATCAGCAGATTCTCCAGCACCGTCATCTGTGCGAAGGGGCGCGGCACCTGGAAGGTGCGGGCCAGGCCTTGGTGAAACACCTTGAAGGACGGCAAGCCCCTGAGTGAATGGCCGTCGAAGACGATGTCACCACGGTCGCAGGTCTGTGCGCCTGCAATCAGGTCGAACGTCGTGGTCTTGCCCGCGCCGTTGGGGCCGATGAGGGCTGTCAGGCTGCCGGCTTGAACGTCGAAGTCCACCCCGTCAACCGCGCGCAGACTCCCATAGGCCTTGTGCACGCCTTGAAGGCGCAGAATCGGGCGCGAAAGATCTGAAGAAGCCAAGGGTAATCTATCCAGTTGCAGGTATGTCAGACAAGCAGGAATTGCGCCAGCAGCGGTGCTTTCCCTACTGGCCGGTCAGTCGCACGACAGCAGGGCACGCGTTGCCTGATTCAGGGCATTGTCGGGCCTGGCAAGGCCATCGAGCACCACCGTGATGTGGTTGGTGTGCGGCAAGACAAGGTGCTGTGTCGGCGTGCCGTGCGCCTGCGCATGCGCGGCGAATGCCGCGCTTTGGCGCAGGAATTCGGAGGTCTCGTCGCCGCCCACGGCCACCACCAGGGGCGCCCGGATGTATACCGGGCGGATGAGCGGGCTGTAGCGCGATGTCTCTTCGTTCGTCAACTGCAGGCTGTCATTCTGAAACGACAAGGCGACCGGCACCAGGTCGTACAGACCACTGATGGCCACGCCGCCACGCAAACAGGTGTCGGGCAAGCCCATGGCCGCCATCCAGTGGGTGTCCATCAGTTCGGCCACCAGATGGCCCCCTGCGGAATTGCCGGCCACGACCACGCGATCCACATCTATACCCATGTCGCGCGAATGCGCGAGCACATGGGCCAGGGCCAGGCGGCAGGCGTGCACCACCTGTTCCATGCGCACCCTGGGGATCAGGGGGTAATCGATCACCGCCAACGAAATGCCCTGGTCGACAAACCCGCGCGCAAGAAAGGAAAACTGCGCTGCCCGCATGCTGCGCCAAAAGCCGCCGTGGATGAAGAGCACGAGCGGCGAGGGGCTGTCCGGGGCCCGTGCCGGGTAGAAATCCAGGGTGTGGTCCGGGTCGGGGCCGTAGGCAATCAGGCGCTGGCAGACGTAGCTGGCAGAGGCGCTTTCGGCGGCGGCGGTGCGCCGCTGCATGACGGTGTCAAGGTCTTGAATCGAATCGAGAGTGAACGGCATGCAAAAGGCCTGCTACAGGGTTACAGAAGTCCATCGGGTGGCCTTTGCCGGCAGCGCCACAGGAACACGCTGCCGGGCGACCCGGAGGCTGCGCGGGATTGTGCCAGACTCGACAAAATGCCGGCACGGATGTGTGGTGAAACGGTCTGTCGACATATGATGATGCCGCACCGCATCCACGCTGGCGACGGCCTTTGCCGTGAACGTCCCTTGCCAACCTGAACTCTTTTTCAATGCATTGCCCATGACAGCCATCCACCCCGTATCCCGACCCGAACGCATAGAACTCGCGCCGAATCTGCATGTGCCGCGGCTCGTCACCGGCCTGTGGCAAGTGGCCGACATGGAGCGCCACTCCGGGCCGCTGGACACCGCTGCGGCGGCACAACGTCTGGCCGAGTACGCGCACGCCGGGTTCGACGCCTTCGACATGGCAGATCACTACGGCAGCGCCGAATTGATCACCGGGCGTTTTCTGCGGGACTGGCGCGGTGCACCGGCGCACGCGTTCACCAAATGGTGTCCCGAGCCCGACACCATGACACTGGAGCGCGTGCAAGCCGGTATCGACGAGCGGCGGCAACGGCTGGGCGTGGAGCGCATCGACCTGCTGCAATTTCACTGGTGGGATTACACCCACCCGGCCTACCTGGATGCCATGGAACATCTGGTGCGTCTGCGCGAGCGCGGTCAGATCGCGCACCTGGGTCTGACGAACTTCGATACCGACCATCTGCGCCTGCTGTTGCGCCATGGCGTGCCGATCGCCACCAACCAGGTGTCGTTCTCCCTGCTGGACCGGCGCGCCGCCGGTCGCATGAGTGCGCTGTGCCAGGCCAGTGGCGTCAAGCTGCTGGCCTACGGCACGCTGGCGGGTGGGTTCCTCAGCGAGCGCTGGCTGGGACAGCCCGATCCCACGGATGCCCCCGACTGGAGCAAGTCCAAATACCGCCGCTTCATCGAGGCCATCGGTGGCTGGGCCGCGTACCAGGGTGTGCTGATGGCGGCACACCAGATCGCCACCCGGCATGGCGTGTCGATCGCGGCGGTGTCCTTGCGCTGGGTACTCGAACAGCAGTCGGTGGGGGCAGTGATTGTCGGCGCGCGCCTGGGCGAGCGCGAGCACCGGTCCAGCAACCTGGCGGTGTTCGGTTTTTCGCTCGACGCCGACGACCATGCACGCCTGAACGACGCATTCGGGCAGACGCAGGACCCGCCCGGCGACTGTGGCGATGAATACCGCAAGCCGCCATTTCTGACCGCCTCGGGGGACCTGAGCCACCACCTCGGGCAACTCAAGCGGCCGTACCGGGCCAGTCGGGTGCCCGATCAAGCCGAGCGCTCGCGTGTGGACAGTGGCAGCCAGTGGGAAGGGTTTGGCGGTTATGCACGCGCCGTGCGCCAGGGCGCACGCGTGCATGTCAGCGGGACCACCGCCACCCATGGCAGCGGCAAGGTGGTGGCCGTCGGTGATGCGGAAGCGCAGAGCGTCTATATCCTGGACAAGATCGCCGCGAGCCTGCAGGCACTGGGTGCGCGGATGGAAGACGTCGTGCGCACCCGCGTCTACCTGCGCGATATCGACGCCTGGGAGGGGCCGACCCGCGTGCACGGGCGGATCTTCGCCTCTGTGCGCCCGGCCAACACCTTGCTGGCTGTGGCCCATCTCGTGGGCAACTACGAAGTCGAGATCGAGGCGGAGGCAGAGATCCCGCCAACCCGGCGCGCGTTCATCAGCAGCGGCACGCCCTACGAGGCCATGGCCGGGTATTCGCGCGCCGTGGTCGAAGGCGACTGGGCTTTTGTGTCGGGTACGGTCGGCGTCGACCCGGCGACCGGACAATGGGCGGGCAACACGCGCGACCAGGCCTGGCAGGCCATCGACACGATCGAGGCCGCGTTGACGCGCGCCGGCTTCGAACTGCTGGACGTGGTGCGTGTCGTGGTCCACCTGGCGAGCCGCGACGACGTGGGCCGTGGTGTCGGAAGTGATCCGCACGCGTTTTGGCCCTGGTCGGCCTGCCAACACCACCCTGTGCACGCCGCTGGCGCTGGATGTCTGCAAGGTGGAGATCGAAGTCACCGCCAAACGGCGCATCGTCTGATTGCCGTTGGGCCGTCTGCGCGCCCAGGCCGCGCCGCAGCAGGCCCGTGCGGCTCAGAAATTCACGACCGTTCCGGCATCTGATTCGACTGCGCGCTGCAACACGGCCCAGGCGGCAAACAGATCCTGCGCCACGACACCCAGTGACTTGAACAGGGTGATCTGTGCGGCGCTGGTGCGCCCGGGGATCTGTCCTGCCGCCAGTTGCCCCAGCTCACCCACGATGCGGTCTCTGGCGAAGGCACCTTCGGCGATGGGCAGCAACAGGTCGCCCGCTTCGTTCATCGCGCTTTCCATCAGGTCGACATAGACGCTGGCGCGGGTGATCGTGGTCGTATCGGCCTCCCGCTCGGCCGGGCGGTGCGCGCCCACCAGATTGACATGGGCGCCCGCGTGCAGCCAGTGGCCCTCGAGCACCGGCAGCGCGGCACCCGTCGTGGTGCTGACGATGTCGCATTCGGCAGCCGCCTGGGCACTGGGTACGGCCCGCACGGCGAGCCTCGTGCGCGTGGATTCCTGCGCTGCAAAGGCCATGGTGCGCGCGTGGTCGCGGCCCCACACACGTACTTCGGTGAGCAGAGGCCTGGCGGCGTGGATCGCGTCGATGTGCATGCGCGCCTGAACGCCGGTGCCCAGGATCCCGTGGCTGCGGGCATCGGGCCGCGCCAGCAGACGGGTCGCGAGCCCAGAGACCGCAGCCGTGCGCAGGGCCGTGATCTCGGCACCGTCCAGCAGCGCCATCGGCGCACCGGTGGCATGGTCGAATAGCACCACGACACCTTGCACTGCTGCCCGGCCGGCAGCCGGGTTGTCCGGCATCAGGGTCACCAACTTGGCGCCGTCGACGGCGGGTGCGCGGCTGGAGCCAGGCATCGTGGCCATCAGCCCGCGGCCATCGGCCAGCGGCGCAATCACGCGCGGCGGCATGGCGACCTGCCCTTGTGCCAGGGCCACCATCGCGTCGCGCATCACGTCAATGCAGTCGGCCATGGGCAGCAGCGCACGTACGTCGCCGGCAGTGAGTATGCGAAGGGTCATGCCAAAGTATGCCTGTACCAGCGGAAAAAGGCCGCGCCTTTCGCGACCGCAGGCGCGCCCCTGACCGGGTCACCGGCTCGGGCACGGCACTGACAGTGACCGCACTGAAAGGGGCATAGGATTTTCGCTTCGTCAGAACAATTTGTGGGCGAGTTTCGGCTCCAGGAACTTGCCGTGCACGTGGTGTTTGCGCCGACGGGAAACCGGCATAGTTGCCGACTATCGTCTGCCCCACTATCACGGACCGCCGTCCCGCACACGGCAATGATTCCAGGGGCATCGCGCTGGGTCACTCAAAATCGGCAGGCTGGGGCAATCTGACTTCGGCGTCAACACTCGGCAGCACCGAGACACGAGCGTCGCCCGAGTAGCGCGCCACGACGCGTGCAAAGCTGGTCCATGGCACAAACTCCATCAATTGGGCAAACAGTGTCTTTCCAAGATTCATGAGAATTCCCCAAGGTTGTCAACCTAGGGAAACTACCCAAATTTAAGTTGACTCAAGATTGATTCACTACACTAGCATTCACCAACGTCAAGTCCGCGGACATCTGGTCCGGCACCGGCCGCGTGCAATTCGGCAGCGCCGCCGACGAGGAACTCAGCGATCTCGGCCAGGTCCGCGTGCTGGGCGGTTATGCCTACCGCCGCGGCTGGACCACCGACCGCAAAGCGACCCTGCTGCACGATTACGTCGCCGAGCGCAAACAATCCGCGCAGGCTGTCAAATAACAAAACCGGAGCCCATCATGACCAAGACCTTTCAAGCCTCGCGTCGCCGCATTCTTGCCGGTGCCGCCGCGCTCGCTGCGTTCGGCAATGCGCGCGCGCAGACGCTGGAAAAGATACGCTACCTCACGCCTTTCGGCTACATCATGGGATTTGCCGATGTCATGTACAGCCAGTCCGGCGGCTTTTTCGCCAAGCAGGGGCTCGACGTAGACATACAGGGCGGTCGCGGCTCCGCCATGGCGGTGCAACAGATTTCGGCTGGCAACGTGCTGATCTCGCGCACCGGTGGCACCGACCTGATCAAGGCGTGGGTCAAAGACCCATCCATCGTTGCCTTCGGCGAGATCTACCAGCGCGACATCTTCCACGTCATCAGCAACCAGACCAAACCCATCAAGACACCTGCCGACATGGCCGGCAAGACGATCGGGGTGGTCTCGGTCGGCGGCGCAACCGAGAACCTGCTCGACATGATGCTGGCCAAGAGCGGCGTGCCGGCAGCGAGCGTCAAACGCGAGAGTGTCGGCAACGCTCCCGCCGCCTTCGAGTTCATCAACCAGGGCCGGATCGACGCCTACATCGCCACCAACGACACCGTGACACAACTCCAGATAGACGCGAAACCGATCGTGGCCTGGAGCACCGACACAGTCGCACCCTGCCCGGGGCAGGTCTATATCACGTCACGCAAGGCGATCATGGAGAAGCCGGAGACGCTCGCGCACTTCCTGCGCGGCGTGCACGAGGCCCTCGGTGCCATGGTCGCAGCCAAGGATCTGAACCCGATCCTCGCATCTATGACCTCGAAATACGAAATCTTCGAGGCCAACCGCCCTGACAAGGGCCTGCTGGTGCTCAAGTCGACCATTGACGGCGTGCGCCCCCCCTATCGCGACAAATTCGCCTCCGCACCGGCAGGCTGGCGCTCGGCTTACGATCTGATGGTCCAGGCCAAGATCATCGAGCCGGTTGCCAAACCCGACTTTTTCACCGACGCAATCATCAAGCGCGCCTTTGGCTAGGGCCTGTTCACACTATTTTCACAAGATGCGTTGCGAGTCAAAAAGCGTGAACAAGCCCTAATGCAGCTCGCCCGCGACCGCTGCATCCTGCTGCTGATCGACCTGCAGAACGCCTTCTGCTCGCCCGACGGCGATCTGTCGCGACGGGGCCGTGACATCACCACCATGCAGGCAGCCGCCAGGTCCTGCGCCCGGCTCGCCGTTGCGGCGCGCGCAGCCCAGGTGCCGGTGATCTGGACCCGGATGATGCTGCGCCCCGACTATGCCGATGGGGGGCGCATGACCAGCGACTTGCTACCGCACCTGAAGACGGCCGGCGCACTGCAGCGCGGCAGCCGCGACGTCGAGTTGGTTGACGGACTGGCCGTCGAACCCGGTGAAGACGTAATAGACAAGCCGCGCAATTCGGCACTCTTCGGCACGCCGCTGGAGGTGCATCTGAATGCGCGACGCATCGATCGCGTCATCGTCGGCGGCGTGACCACTTCCATGTGCGTGGACACCACCGTACGCGATCTTGGCCAGCGCGACTATGCGACCTTCGTCGTGCGGGAGGCCGTCGGCGATTTCGACCAGGCGCGTCACGCGGCCGCGCTGGCCGCCATGGCTTTCGGCTTCGCGCGCGTCATCAGCGAACGCGACTGCATGGCGGCGCTCAATGGCAACGGGCTTGATCTTTGATGGCCGATTTCGACATTGCCCTGGCGGGTATAGAGCAGCGCTTTGGCAGCGGCGCCGAGGCCGTCGTCGCGCTCACGGGTATTGACCTGCAGGTCGGGCAACGGGAATTCGTGGTGCTGCTCGGGCCCTCCGGCTGCGGCAAGACCACGCTGCTCCGGATCATCGCCGGACTGCTACGCCCGACCGGCGGCGAGGTCCGCATCGGCATGCGGGCCCTGTGGTCCGGTGAGACCCGCGACAACGCGGTGGTACAGGAACTCGGCGTCGTCTTTCAGGACGCCAACCTGTTTCCGTGGCTCAACATCGAAGACAACATCGCGTTGCCCCTCAAGCTGCGCGGACGACCCAAGGCCGAGCGCCGCGAACGGGCGCAGGAACTTTGTCGCCTGGTTGGAATTGGCGGGTTCGAAAAGCGCTGGCCGCGCGAGTTGTCGGGCGGCATGCGCCAGCGCGCCGCCATTGCCCGGGCCCTTAGCTACGACCCCAAGATCCTTCTGATGGACGAGCCCTTTGGCGCGCTGGACGCCATGACCCGCGACCAGATGAACCTCGAACTGCAGCGCATCTGGATGGCATCGGGATGCACGGTCGTGCTCGTAACGCATTCCATCGCTGAGGCGGCTTTCCTGGCCGACCGCGTGGTCCTGCTGTCACCGCGCCCGGGCAGAATCGACCACATCGCCGAAATCGACCTGCCGCGCCCACGCGACCTCTATGTCCAGACCACGCCGGGCTTCCAGCAGGTGGTCGCCCAGCTACGGCGGCGCCTGGACGCCGTCACGTCATGAATACCAGGCAACTGCGCAAGCACGCTGCGTGGATCACCACGCCGCTGATGTTCGTCGCCCTGGTATTTGCCTGGGATGCCTATGTGGTGGGGTTCAAGGTCTCGCCGCTGATCCTGCCATCACCAGCCCAGGTATGGACCGCCCTGCTGCGGATCGTGCAGGACCCGCGCACGCTGGACCACGCTTGGACGACGCTGTACGAGACGCTTGCCGGCTTCGCGATCGCCATCGTCATCGGCGTTGTTCTCGGCGCGTTGCTGGGAAAGGTCGCCTGGCTCGAGCGCACGCTCAATCCCTTTATCGTCGCCCTGCAGGTCATGCCCAAGGTCGCACTGGTGCCGTTGTTCATTGTCTGGTTCGGCTTCGGGCCTTCGTCGAAGGTGGTAATGGCGGCGGTGCTGGCGTTCTTCCCAATCATGACCAACACCATCCTGGGGATCAAGTCGGTCGACCGCGGCCATCGCGAGTTGATGGTCAGCCTCAACGCCGGCACATGGCAAACACTGCGCGAACTCGAACTTCCCACCGCCTTGCCCTACCTGCTGAGCGGCGCGGAAATCGGCATTGTGCTGGCGGTGATCGGCGCCATCGTGGGGGAGTATCTCGGCGGCAGCCAGGGCCTCGGCCATATGGCGGTCGCGACCATGAACGCGTTCGACGTGCAGGCCATGTTCGCCGTCATCGGCCTGCTCACGCTGATGGGCTTCGTGCTCTATTTCGCGGTGGCCAGCCTGCGCAAATACATTACGCCCTGGCATGAATCGGTGCTGGTGGCCAAGGATTGACGAGAACCCCGAAACCACGCTGGAGCAATGATGGCATTTAAGTTTCAGGCGATCGATGCGGTCACCAACATCTGGACCGCCGAAGCATTGGCGGGCCGCCCCGACCGGCGTGCTTTTTATACCAAGATGCGCGTGCCCGCGGAGCTGTACGAAGGTATTTCACTGGAACGCATGCTCGAGCGCATGGATGCCGCGGGCATCGAACGCGCCATGCTGATTGCCGCCAAAGTGGGGGACAAGCACCACCCCAGTTGTTATCACGTGCCGTATGAACTGGTGCACGACGCGGTGCGCAAATACCCCGATCGCTTTTACGGCCTGGCCGGACTCGACCCCACGGAAGGCATGCAGGGAGTGCGCGAGCTGGAGCGGGCCGTCAAGGAGTACGGCTTCATCGGGGCGCACTGTTATCCGCACTGGTACGAACTGGCGCCCGACCACGCCCGCTGGTATCCGTTTTATGCGAAATGTGCCGAGCTCGACATTCCGGTTCAGCTTCAAGTGGGGCAATCGATGATTTACGACCCCGCTTATCCACGCAGAAGCGTTGGCCGTCCGATCAGCCTGGACAGTGTCGCCTGCGACTTTCCGGAACTGAAGTTGATCGGTATCCATGTGGGAATTCCATGGACCGATGAAATGGTGGCGATGGCCTGGAAACATTCCAACGTCTACATTGGTTGCGACGCCCATAGTCCTGCCTATTGGCCCGAATCCTTCGTCAAATACATCAACTCGTATGGGCAGGACAAAGTGCTGTTCGGGACCGACTATCCGATTCTCCGGTTCGACCGCACGCTGGAGGAGATCAAGAGTCTGGGCCTGCGCCCGGAGCCTTTGCGCAAGTTGCTGCGGGACAATGCGATTCGCGTGTACGGGTTGGATCTGACCTGAATGATGGAAAACAACCTGGCCGACAGCCTGGCGCTGCACGCCCGTGCCCGTCCTGATCATCTGGCTCTGGTTGACGGTGATCGAAGCCTTACACACACGGCGTTGCACAGCCAGGTTCTCGCCCTGGCTTGCACACTCGTGTCGCACGGCTTTCAACCAGGTGCCATCGTCGGGGTATGCATGCGCGACAGCCTGGAACATGTTGTGTGCATGTGGGCCTGTGCGCGCGCCGGTCTGGTAATGCTGCCGCTGGATTGGCGTTGGACCTCGGCCGAGCGCGAGTCCGTGGTCCGTCATTTCAACGCCTGCTGCGTCATCACCGAGCCCGACATTCCCGTGGCGGCCTGCGCCACTTTGACGTGGGAAGAACTGCAAGTACGGCACGCGGTGGCCTCGCCTTCCAGTTTGCCCGTCACCTCGCTGGAGTCGGCGTTGCTGATCTCGCTTTCGTCGGGGACCACCGGCAGACCCAAGGGTCCCATGATCACCCACCGCCATTTTTTGCGGCGATTCTGGACCCACTGGATCAACCTGGGTCTCAACGCCAACAGCAGGTTTGTATGCGCCACGCCGCTTTACTTTGGAGGTGGACGTACCTTCACGCTTTCGGTGATATTCAGCGGCGGAACCGCCATCCTGCATTGCCCACCGTTTGCGCCCGAGACGTTGGCGAAGGTAGTTCAGCAACACGATGCCAACGCCCTTTTTCTGGTGCCAACGCAATTGCGTCGCCTGCTGGCCTGCCCGCCGGAGACGAGAGCGCCCTTCAAGCGGCTGCAACTGCTTCTTTCGTCCGGGGCACCCCTGCAATCCAATGAGCGCCAGGCCATCCGCGACACCCTGTGCGATCGCTTCCACGAATACTATGCATCCACGGAGGGAGGGGGCGTCAGTTTATGCACGCCGGAGGATTTTGACGTGCACCTTACTTCGGTCGGACGCCCCATTTATGGCGTGGAAGTGGGAATCGTGGATGATCTTGATCAGCCCGTCGAAGCTGGACACGTGGGTCGGTTGCGCTATCGTGGCCCGGGAGTAGCCGACAAGTTTTTCAACGACGCCGAGCAAACGCAGCAGCATTTTCGCGACGGTTGGTTTTATCCGGGCGATCTTGCCGAACAGGATGTGCATGGGTATATCTTTTTGCGCGGCCGCTCCAAGGACGTGGTGATCCGGGGCGGCATAAATATCTATCCCAACGAAATTGAAGACACCCTGATGCAGTTGCCGAAACTGCGCGAGTGTTGTGTATTCGGGATACCCGACCCCGAACTGGGCGAGCGCTTGGCTTGCGCCTGGGTCGGCGAAGCGGATTTGACCAATGCGGAACTCGAGTCGCATTGCCGAAGCAAGCTGGCGCCTTACAAGGCACCCCGTATCTGGTTTCGGCTCGATGAATTGCCGCGCAACAGCGCGGGCAAAGTGGTCAAGGAACGTCTGCAAGAGTTGCGCAAATCCGCGGTTGACCCATAACGGCACGGCGCTATCGAAGAGGTTGCCCAGGCGTTGCCACACTGTCATGGATAGCGAAGATCGGAACGGCATGTCGTTTGTTGCAAGCTTCGATCTGGTCGACCTTATCAAAATGTCCTATTGACAGAACAATTTACGGAACGCATGATTAATTCACCCACACAGGAAGGACACCGGCGATGGAAGAATCGAATAAGACCGCCCGCCAGCTTTACGGCGAAATCAAGGCCAACCCGACCCGCAAGCGGTTTGGGTTCGGCCGCAAGCCGGCGCTGATCAACATCGACCTGCAAAAGGCCTATACCTGCGTTGGCGAGTTCGCCACCGCGTACCAGACCGACCCAAAACAGCTGGACTACGTCAACCAGCTCGCGGCTGAATTTCGCGCGCGCGATTTCCCCGTCATCTGGACCTATGTCGCGTATATGGAATCGGGCGAGGACTGCGGCGTGTGGGGCACACGCACCAACACACCGGACTCGCTGCAGAACATCAAGGTGGGCAGCCGGCGCTCCGAGTTCGACGACCGCCTGAAGATCGACCACCGGCGCGACATCATCGTCAACAAGCGCATGGCGTCGGCGTTTTTCGAAACCAACCTGGGCTCGGTATTCAACTTCCACGGCGTGGACACGGTGGTGGTCACCGGCGGTTCGACCTCGGGTTGTGTACGGGCCACCGTGGTGGACAGCCTGTCGCGCAGCTACCGGACCATCGTGCCGGAAGAATGCGTGGCCGACAAACACGAGGCACCGCACTTTTCCAACCTGTACGACATGGCGATCAAATATGCCGATGTATTGACCGTGGCGCAAACCATGGAACAGCTGCGCCGCGTACCGGCCGCGGCGGGAACGGCACGGTGAAACCCGATCCGGATCTGTATGGCTATCTGCCGTACAACAACCGGCCGGTGATCCGTTGGCCCGGCGACGCTCGGGTTGCGTTCTGGGTCGCGCCGAACGTCGAGTTCTACGAGCTCAACCCACCGAAGAATCCGGCGCGTGCCGCGTGGGCCCGGCCAGCGCCCGACGTGCTCAATTATTCCTACCGCGACTACGGCAACCGTACCGGTTTCTGGCGCATGCTCGATGTCATGAAGCGTTGCAACATGCGCGGCAGTGTGTCGCTCAACGTGGCCGTGTGTGACCACCACCCGGAAGTCATCCGGGCCTGCGCCGACAACGGCTGGGAGTTCTACTCGCACGGAACCTACAACACGCGTTACTTGATGGGCATGGACGAGGCGCAGGAGCGCGCAGTGATCCAGGACTCGATCGACAGCATCAGGAAACACACCGGCCAGAAGCTCGATGGCTGGCTTGCGCCCGCACTCACCTACACCGACAACACGCTCGATCTGGTAGCGGAGATGGGGCTTGGCTACGTCTGCGACCTGTTCCACGACGACCAGCCCGGGCCGGTCAAGGTCAGGCAGGGGCGCCTGACCAGCGTTCCCTACTCGCTGGAAATGAACGACACCATCGCCTACAACGTGAACCTGGTGCAGCCGCGACGCTATGCCGACATCCTCAAGCGCCAGTTCGACCGGCTCTACCGGGAAGGCGAACAGTCGGGCACCGTGATGTGTATTCCCTTGCACCCGTACCTGGTTGGGCAGCCGTATCGCATCGACGCGTTCGAAGAGGCGCTGTCGTACATCACGGGCCACGAAAAAGTGTGGCTCGCGACCGGGCGCGAGATCGCGCAACATTTCAACGACCACTATTTCGACGCGTTCGTCACCGCGGCACATCCGGTGGGAGAAGCATCATGAGCCTTGCCGGCAACCATTTTGAATATCCGCTGCGGCGTTACGGCATGGACCACGACCGCTACGACTGGTCGATATTGCCG
The DNA here is from genome assembly GCA_025360705.1 of Betaproteobacteria bacterium. GTDB lineage: Bacteria > Pseudomonadota > Gammaproteobacteria > Burkholderiales > Burkholderiaceae_C > CAISIP01. The sequence continues at coordinate 12,792 of JANYBQ010000398.1, forward strand.
CGACGTAAACCGGTTGCGTGGCCTGACGGCGCGCGTATCGCGTTGTGGGTCGTACCCGCGCTGGAATGGTTTCCGCTCGACATGAAGGGTTTGCCTTTCAAGCCGCCCGGCGCAATGCAGACCGCCTACCCCGACCTGCGCCACTACACCTTGCGCGACTACGGCAATCGCGTGGGAATATTCCGCATCATGCAGGCGCTCGACAAACACGGCATCCGCGCCTCGGTGGCCGTCAATGCGGCGGTCGCCTTACGTTACCCCGCGCTCATCAAGGAGTGCACGCAACGCAACTGGGAGATCATCGCCAACGGCCAGGATATGGACCACCTGCACCATGCGGCGCTGCCGGTCGATACCGAGCGCAGGTTGATCCACAACACGCTCGACATCCTGCGCAAGGCCTCGGGCCAGCCGGTACGCGGCTGGTTGTCGCCAGCCAAGTCGGAATCCGCCGTCACGCTCGATTTGCTGGGCGAAGCCGGGCTGGATTATGTGTGCGACTGGGTCAACGACGACATGCCTTACCCGATGCGCGCTGCCAGTGGGGTTATCCATTCCATGCCGCACCCGATCGACATCGACGACACCACCATCCTGGTCCAGAACCACCACACCGAAGACGATTTCCGCGACCAGCTATGTGACCAGTTCGACGTGTTGTACCGCGAGTCCGCCATGCAGGGCGGCCGCGTCATGGCCATTTCGCTGCACCCGTGGGTGATCGGCCAGCCCTACCGCATCGGGGCGCTGGAGGAGGCGCTGCAACACATCATGGGACACGCGAGCGTGTGGGCCGCTACGGGCAGCGAGATCCTGGATGCCTGGACTGCGGCGCAAAGCACAGCCTAAAAACACCATTGCGAATCAATCACTTAAAGGGTGTTTCTTAAGATAGGCATCGGCGCGACGCGGGGAGCGAATGGAGCACACGTAGGATACAAATTGACTTTTTCTGCGCAGGCGCTTTGGGATCGAACTCTCGAACGCATGAATCAACCCGCCAACGAAGGTCTGAACGGCTTGCCACATGTCTCGTGCAAGAACGAGCCCATCCTGATCGCCTTGCCAGGTCAACAGATACCAGTGGCTAACCTGTTCGGCCGGAAGGTCGGGAACCGGAAGAGATATCGAACCGGACAGTTCGAGTCGCGCACCCGTGTGAGGATGCCGTACCAGTGCCGTATGAAGAACGAAGTTCGCGAGGTTTCGACTTCGACCCACCGGCCCGTCCCGCAGCGCGATGAACGCCGTTTCGCATCGCCTGCGAAGGCGCTTCGACCTCAGTGCGGGGAGCAAACCTTGCTTCGGAAACTTTCTTCGATCTCCAGCGGGACGCTCCATTCGTTCAATGACCGTTCGACTCCAACTCAAGAGATCTGAGAACGCATACCACGCGGTGACTGCCGCAGGATGTCCGAGGCCAAGCGGTATGTTGCTCGTGGCTTGGAGATGATTTGCTGCAACGTAGGCCTCTAGTTCCGCAACGGCGGCGTCGAGCCTGAGAATGGACTGTTCGACTCCACCCGCAGCGACAAGCACATCGGTGAGCAAGTGGCTAGTCAGCTGGTAGGCAACGTCAGACTTCCGAGTCTTACGACCAAGGGCGCGTAGCCGGGCCTGAAGTTGTTCGAAGCCTTCATAGAGCCGAGGGGCCGAGTTCCACTGCTCGGATCCGAAGCCGAGTGGCGCAAGGGCGCTTTCCGGGAAGGACACCCGCTTTGACCACTCATCGAACTTAGTCGGCATTACCAGGCGCTCCTTGAGGAGAGCGCGGGCGTGCAAGGCCACAGCCTTCCGATACCCAAACCGTTCGAGCTAAGCGGGCGAGGACGGCAGGACGCCAGGCTCGGGCTGCTGAAAATGTACAGCGTATTGCCAGACCGGGCCTGGTGGCCTGCCGCTGCCGCTCCGCTTGAGCGCGGGTTCGAGTGGTTGGTCCACAAATTTACACCGCTTGAGCAAGTGGTAAAAGAATCTCGACGGACTCGTATGGAACATGGATTGACCCCTCGTCCGTTCTTTCGATGAGCCCAAGTTCTTCCAAACGCGCCACATCGGTATGAACGTTTGAGTAGTTTCGGTCGGCAGCCTTGGCTAGCGCGTAGACGCCACATGGCCCTGCACGGCTTAGAGAATCCAGCAGATCCACTCGTGCCGGGGTGAGCTCTGAAAAGAGCATACGTGCGGACTCAAAACTCAAGTGAAAATCGGGTGCGCGTCCTCGACGAGACTCCACGATTTGCAGCTTCGTAGCTCTGATTGCCGAGCCGCGCTTGGCGACTTCAATTATTGCTTTCATGTTGCACCCCGGTTTTCAACATCTCGCTCGAAGTCGTCGAGCAGTCGCGCAACGGTGGTGAACTCGTAGTCGAGTTCACCACCGTTGGATCGGGCCAGCGGTCGCTTCTCTATATTGCATAGTAGCAATCAACGCGCGGATGTCCACCCAGTAGAGAAATTTGCAAAACTCTTCCTTGGCAAGCGTTGACTTGGCCGAGGCTTGCGTGCATAGTCCAGGTCAATTGTTCTAGTTATGGAACAATATTTCCATCCCACCACTTTCAATCACTACGAGGACACATGCCATGAGTTCCACCCGCCATCCATCGCGTCGTTTGATTCTCCAGGCCGGCGCTGCCAGTGCCGTGCTGGGTGCACCGGGTTTCTTGCTGGCGCAGCCCGCCCCCGTCAAGGTGGGCCTGATCCACCCCGTCAGCGGTGGTCTTGCCTATAGCGGCGGCCAGTCGCGCATGGGCGCCCAGATGGCGATCGACGAGGTCAACGCGGCCGGCGGCATCAAGTCCATGGGGGGCGCCAAGCTCGAGGCCCTGCTCGGCGACTCGCAGTCGCGCCCCGAGGTCGGTGTGAGCGAAGTCGAGCGCATGCAGGCCGAAGGTGTTGCGGCGTACCTGGGCACTTTCGCCAGCGGCATCGCCTTGCCGACCACGCAGGCAGCCGCCAAATACAACACGCCGTTCCTGATCGACGTCGGCGCCTCCGATCTGATCGTCAGCCGCGGCCTGAAAAACGTGTTTCGCCTGAAGCCCGGATTCGGAAAATGCGTCGATGACGCGATCGTGGCGCTGGGCGAGATCAACCAGGCGGCCCATGGCGCGGCCAAGACCGCGGTGCTGGTGCATGAGGAGTCGGAGTTCGGCACCGGCACCGCCAAGCTGCTGGCCAGCAAACTGCCCAGCATCAACATCCAGCCGCTGGAGATCATCAAACACGCCAACCCGACGCGCGACTTCTCCAACGTCGCCCTGCGCATCAAGGGGCTCAAGCCCGATCTGGTGATCATGAGCAACTACCAGAACGAATATGTGCTGCTGGCGCGGACCCTGCGCCAGCAAAAAGTCGATGTCGCGGCGATGTTCAGCGTGCTGGGCGGCGGCTTCAACTTCAAGCTGGTCAAGGAGCAGCCCGACGTGGCCGAGTACATGATGGACTTCAACCACTGGTACAACCCCAAGAGCGCCAAGGCGGTCGAGATGCGCAAGCAGGTCGAGGCCAAGGGCGGGCTGTTCACGTTCGAGGTCTATCTGTCCTACAACTCCATCATGCTGTACGCCGACGCGCTGCAGCGCGCCGGCAGCGCCGACAAGGAGAAGGCGATCGCGGCGATCGCGTCGAGCACCTGGTTCCCGACCATGATGCCTTATGGCCCGACCAAGTTCGTCAACGGACAGAACGAAGGCGGTCGCGCTGCATTGTTGCAGGCGACCAAGACCGACATCGACGTGGTCTGGCCCACCGAGTTCGCCTCGGCCAAGCCGATATTCCCGCGGCCCAAGATGGGCTGAACCGGCGCTTTCATCGGTAGGCTTTGCAGTGGCACCGGGCCCTCGGCCGGGTGCCATGGCGCACACAGGGGGAATCCTTGGACTCGACCATTCTCGCGTCGGCGGCCATCAACGGCTTGCTGCTGGGCGGCATCTATACGCTGGTGGCATCCGGCCTGACGCTGATCTACGGCGTCTTGCACATCATCAACTTTGCCCATGGCAGCCTGCTCATGCTGGCCATGTTCGGCGTGTATTACCTGCTGACCGTGCTTGGGATCGACCCCTACCTGTCGATGTTCATCATGGTCCCGGTCATGTTCGCGCTCGGTTACCTGCTCTACAAGGGCGTGATCGGGCGCCTGGCCAGCGGAAAGGACGAAAACATCCTGATGCTCACCCTGGGCCTGTCGATCCTGATCGAGAACCTGGCCCTGATGTTCTTCAAAGGCGACTCGCGCACGATCCTGGTGTCCTATTCCGACACCATGGTGGCGCTCGGGCCGACGCTGGTGCCGCTGCCCAAGCTGATCTCGTTCGTGGTGGCCATGTTGTTATGTGCTGCGTTGGGCCTGTTCATGCAGCGCACCGACACCGGGCGCGCGATCCGTGCCGTGGCCAGGGAACGCGTGGGCGCGCGCCTGGTCGGTATCGACGTGGACCGGATCTTCGCGATCGCATACGGGATCGGCGTGGCCACCCTGGGTGCCGCGGCCTGTCTGCTGATGCCGATCTTTTATGTCTCTCCGACCATCGGCCATGTGTTCGTGCTGGTCGCTTTCACGGTCGTGGTGCTCGGCGGCATGGGCAGTTTCCTGGGCGCCGTGGTCGGCGGCCTGATCATCGGCTTGACCGAATCGTTCGGCGGCCTTTTTCTGGGCGAGAGCCTGGGGCAGATCGGCATCTCGCTGATCTTCATCCTGATCCTGCTGTTGCGACCCTCGGGCCTGTTCGGGGCGCGGTCATGAAGCGCCGCGCGAAGGTCATAGGATGTGCGTAGACTGGCCGTTCCCAAGGCGCTCGTCCCCCCTCGGGGGGACCGGCGCGCAGCGACGTAGGGGGCAACGATGAACTCCGCGCTCAAACCGGTTCCATGGCGGCTGCATCTGGCGGTGCTGGCGGTTGCGATCGCCTTTCCGTTCGCCTTCCAGTCGAATTTCATGGTCAACTTCGGCGTGCTGGCGCTGTTCTACGCGTTTATCGGGCAGTCGTGGAATATCTCCGGCGGGTTTGCCGGGCAACTTTCGTTTGGCCATGTGGCTTTTTTCGGCGCCGGCGCCTATGCCTCGGCGATCGTGCAGATGCGTTTTGGCCTGTCGCCGTGGCTCGGCCTGCCGGCCGCCGCGCTGGCGGGTGCCGCGGTGGGCGGCATCATCGGCGTGTTGTCGTTCCGTGCCGGTCTCAAGGGCTCGTATTTCGCGCTCATCACGCTGGCATTTGCCGAGGTTCTGCGGATTGTCAGCAACTCCGTCTCCATCACCGGTGGCGGCCTGGGCATGCTGATTCCGATGAAGGCCGGCGCAGCGAATTTCCAGTTTGCCGAGCGCAGCGGTTTTTACTTCCTCATATTGGCGCTGACCGTGTTGTCCGTGGCGCTGGCCGAATGGTTGCGACGCTCGCGTTTTGGCGCGCAACTGGCGGCCATCAGGGAAAACGAGGACGCCGCCCGGGCGCTGGGCATCAACGTGTTCGCCGAGAAGGTCAAGGTGATGCTGCTGTCGGGCGCCATCGGCGGCATGGGTGGTTGCTTCTTTGCGCAGTACTACCTGTACATCGATCCGCTGATCGTGTTCGGTGTCGACAAGTCGGTCGAGATGCTGCTGGTCAGCATGATCGGCGGCGCCGGCACCGTCTACGGCCCGCTGGTCGGTTCGCTTCTGCTGGCGCTGGTGAGCGATGTGACGCGTTATCTGACCCAGATCCAGGGACTGTCGCTGGTGCTGTACGCGATCCTGCTGGTGATCATCATCGCCTTCCTGCCCAACGGGCTGATCCACCTGTTCAAACGCCGGCGCGCAGCGCCACCGGCCAGGGAGCTGCGCTGATGTTGCAGGCATCCGGCATTACCAAGATCTTCGGCGGCCTGCGTGCCGTGGACGGTGCCACGCTGAAGGTGGACGCGGGCCGCATCGTTGCGCTTATCGGGCCCAACGGCGCCGGGAAAACAACGCTGTTCGCCTGTATCGCCGGCTTCCTGCCGATCGATGCTGGCCGCGTGGAATTCATGGGCCAGGACATCACCGGCCAGCCGGTCCACCGGATTGCGCGCCACGGCATGGTGCGCACTTTCCAGATCACCCAGCCGTTCGCGAAACTCACGGTGCATGAAAACATCGCGGTCGGTGCCTACCAGCAGTTCGCGCAGCGCGCCGGGGCATGGGAACACGCGCGAAGCGTGGCGCAACAGATCGGCATGGAGCATATGCTGGAGCAACCCGCCGCCGACCTGACTGTCGCGGGGCGCAAGCGGCTGGAGCTGGCGCGCGCGCTGGCCACCTCGCCCAAACTGCTGCTGCTCGATGAAGTCATGGCGGGCCTGAACCCCTCCGAGATCCTGGAGATCATCAGCATCATCCGCAAGATCCGCGACAGCGGCGTCACGGTGCTGCTGATCGAACACGTGATGCACGCGGTGATGAGCCTATCCGACCATATCTACGTGTTGTCGTACGGAAAAATTATTGCCGAGGGCAACCCGAAGGAGGTGGTCAACAACCGCGCGGTTATCGAGGCCTATCTGGGCCGTGGCAATAGCGCACAAACGGTTGGCTCCGAGCTGGGAGCGGCCCATGCTTGAGATTCGCCGGCTGCGCGCCGGTTACGGCAGCGTGGAAATTTTGCGCGGCATCGACCTGGATGTCGGCAAAGGCGAAGTCATCGCCGTGCTGGGTTCCAATGGCGTGGGAAAGTCCACGCTCAACAACAATATCTCCGCCTTGAACCGGCCCTTCTCGGGCTCGATCAAGTTCAACGGCACCGAGCTTGTGGGCTTGAGTTCGGTCGATATCGTCAAGCTCGGCGTGATCCATGTTCCCGAAGGCCGGCGCGTATTCCCGAACCTCAATGTGCGCGAAAACCTCGAACTGGGCAGCCTGGTGCGTGGCAAGGCCCGGCGTGCGCAGAACATGCACAAGGTGGTGGGCATTTTTCCGCGCCTGAAAGAACGTTTTTCGCAACTGGCCGGCACCCTGTCCGGCGGCGAACAGCAGATGCTGGCGATCGGCCGGGGTCTGATGTCCGAACCCGAACTGCTGATCATGGACGAGCCCTCGCTGGGCCTGTCACCGCTGCTGGTGGAAGAAATGTTCGCGCTGATCCAGACCATCAACCGCGATGGCCAGTCTATCCTGCTGATGGAACAAAACGCCGTGCAGTCGCTGGCGATCGCGCATCGCGCCTACATCATCGAAAACGGCGCTGTGGCGATGCAGGGCGTCGCGTCCGAACTCGCGCGCGACCCTGATCTGCGCAAGAACTACCTCGGCCTTTGAGCCGTTGAATCGATCCATGGCCACTGCCTTACCGCTACCCAAATACCACCAGATCTACCTGGTGCTGCGCGAGCAGTTGGAAGAAGGCCAGTTCGCCAATGGCGTGCCGGCGGAGTTGGTGCTGAGCCAGCAGTTCAGCGCCGGTCGTGTCACGGTGCGCCGCGCGCTCGAACAATTG
>JANYBQ010000409.1 GCA_025360705.1 Betaproteobacteria bacterium
GGCCGCGTGAAGCCGCCTTTGGCGCTCGTCCAGAACCCCTTCAAGAGCTTGATGTCGGGCCGAAATCAATGCGTCTGAGTCCATCCGCCAAGTCTATACCTTGGCGATAAATAGTCTACGTAATTATTTTATGCTTCCTAATCCAGACATATCCGCAATCGATGCGCCGGCCTACATCCAGGGCCACTTTCAGATCGCGGGTCCAGATGGCGGCCGCCAGCCCGTATTCGGTTGCGTTTGCCATGGCCACCACCTCATAGACTTCGCGCCAGCGCAGAATCGACAGGATAGGACCGAATATTTCTTCCCGCGCAATACGCATGTCCATAGTCGCGTCGACGAACACTGTGAGCTCGATCCAATAGCCTTTTTTGAATTGCAGGCCGGCGGGACGATTGCCACCGAAAACGAGCCTGGCGCCATCCTCTTTGCCGGCTTGGACGTAATGCAGCACGCGTTCGTGCTGGCGTTGCGAGTTGATTGGCCCCATCTGGGAGCTTTCATCCAGCGGATCTCCGATACGCAAGGCCGCGACGCGCGCAACGATCCGCTCGACGACGGCGTCGTAGATAGCCTCATGGATCATCAGGCGGCTGGTCGACCCGCAGGACTGGCCTTGCCAAGCGAAATTCATTCCCGCCACTGCTGCATCGGCGGCCTGGTCCGGCGCGATGTAGGGAAACACGATCATCGGGTTCTTGCCGCCCAGCTCCAGGCTGATGTGTTTGACGGACGTTTCCGCGGCCGCGCGCTGGATCGCAAGACCGGTGGGAACCGAACCTGTAAACGCGATGCGCCGCACCGCCGGATGGCGCACCAGCGCATCGCCGGTAACCTGCCCGGTGCCGGAGACGATGTTGACGACCCCGCGTGGCAGCACGTCACGGCAGACTTCGCCTAAAAAGGCCGCTGACAGAGGACTTTGATCCGGCGTCTTGATGACCACGCTATTGCCCGCGGTAAGCGGCCCGGCAAGAGCCGAAATGGCGAAGTAGATCGGATGGTTGAAGGGGACGATCCGCCCGACCACGCCGTAAGGAACACGCAGCGTCATGTGCAGCGCATTGGCCGAAGCGGAAATGGTCTCGCCCTTGATCTCCAGGCCCAGGCCCGCGTAGTAGTCGAGTTGACCAGCCGCGGCGCCCAGGTCGCCGCGCATCTTGCCTATCGTATTGCCCGTGTCCCTGACTTCAAGATCCAGGATTTCGGCTTGGCGTTCAAGCAACCGCCGCGCGACTTCGCGCAAAAGCCGCGCCCCGCTCAGCAACTGTCCTGGCATTCCACTCGGGTTGTGCGCGCGCGGCCGCGCGCACCGCGCGGTCCACATCCGCTGGGTCGGCCAGCGGAACGCGGCCAATCGATTCCTCGGTCGCGGGGTTCACGGAGCCCAGCCATTGGCAGCTTCCGGAAGCTGCCATCTCCCCGTCGATCAGCATCAGGTAGTCGTCGGACCTTTGCATGACTTCTCTTCTTTCGATATTTCTGAATTCGCTGGATTCCGGTAGCGGGGCTCTGCCTCAAGGGGTGATCGCCGCACGACCCCGAATTAGATCGGAAGCTTTTTCGGCAATCATCACGACTGGCGCGTGGATGTTTCCTCCGACCTGGTCGGGCATGACCGATGCGTCGACTATGCGCAGCCCCTCGATGCCATAAACCCGCAACTGCGCATCGACCACCGCCGCGCGGTCGCCGGCAACACCCATCTTGCAAGTCCCCATCGGATGGTGCGCGGTGGCGGACGTTGCCCGGATATGCGCGTCCAGATCGGCATCGCTTTTTTTATCCGGACCCGGCGCGATTTCGGAAGCCACGAAATCCTGCAACGGCGATTGCCGCGTGATCTCGCGGATGGTCCGTATTCCAGCCCGCAAAGTCTGCCAATCGTCTTCGTGTGAAAGGAAATTGAAGTTGATCCGGGGCGTGTCCAGCGGATTTTTGGAGCGGAGCGAAATCGTGCCGCGGCTGCGCGGGCGTAGCAGGGTCGCGCGCGCGCCGAAGCCGTCCTGATAAGGCGGCTTGAACGGCTGCAGATATGGCCCGGCATTTGGCGGCATGCAACGAAACAGTATCTGGATATCCGGGATCGCCTGCGCCTGGTCCGTCTTCAAAAACGCGGTCCATCCACTTGGCAGGTCAGTCCATATGCCGGTGCGCAGCAGGTAGGCCTGCGCAAGCGACAAGGCAATCCGGTCCAGCCGCATTTGGTGCAGAAAGGTGCCCGGATGTTTCCGCAGGTATTCGACACTGCTCCACAGATGATCCTGCAGGTTCTTGCCGACGCCGGGCAATGGAAGCTTTACCGCAATGTCGTGCGCGTGCAATTTCTCCGGGTCCCCAATGCCCGAGAGCATCAGCAACTGCGGCGAGTTCACGGCTCCACCCGAGAGAATGATCTCGCGCTGCGCATGTGCCTCGCAAGGCTCGCCGTTTCGAAGATACGCTACTCCCACCGCACGCATTCCATCGAACAACACGCGTGTCGTTAGCGCCTGAACCACTACCGTGAGGTTAGTGCGCATCATGGCCGGACGGAGATACGCAACCGCTGAACTGCAACGCCGTCCGTTCTGCACGGTCATCTGGAAGATTCCCATCCCGTGTTGTTGGGCACCGTTGTAGTCAGCTGTTACAGGGTGCCCCGCAAGCTGTCCCGCCTCGAAAAACGCGCTGGTTATGGGATCGTCGAAGCGCGACGGACGCGTACCGATCGGACCGCCGGCGCCGCGGTATGGGTCCGGTCCGCCGTCCCAGGATTCCTGCCGGCGGAAGTACGGCAGGACCTCGTCATAAGACCAGCCGGGAAGCCCCGATTGCTCCCACCGGTCGTAGTCAGCTCGGTGCCCGCGCACATAGGCCATTGCGTTTATCGAAGAGCAGCCGCCAATGATCTTGCCACGCGTGCATTCGATCTCGCGGCCGTTGAGACGCTGCTCGCTTTCCGAGTCGTAATTCCAGTCGTAGTGCCTTTGGGGCACGATCCGCCCCCATCCCAAGGGAAGGTGAATCCAGGGGTTGTGGTCCCATCCGCCGGCTTCGAGAAGCAGGACCCGGACTCCCGGATCCTCCCTCAAGCGATTGGCGAGTGCACACCCCGCTGACCCCGCCCCGACGATGATGTAATCGTAGGCCGCCCGAGGTGCAGTCATGGAGCGCGGCCGGCGCGGTGGCCGCACCCGCGTGGTGAAAACCGGCTCGTCACGCCGCCACTTCCCCCACCACAGGCTCACCCTTGAGCGTAACCCGGCGCAGCAGGCGAGTCTCCGACGGATCGAAGTCGCTTCGTGCATGCAAGGTGCACCGGTTGTCCCACATCAAAACGTCCCCGGGGCGCCAGACGTGTTCGTGGATGAATTGCGGCTGCTCGATATGGTCGAACAACATGCCCAGCAGATCGTCGCTTTCCTGACCCGAGAGACCTTCGACGTGCGCTGTCATGAGCCGGTTGATGTACAAGGCCTTGCGCCCCGTCGCGGGATGGACGCGAACGATGGGCTGAGTCCGGCGCGGCGCATCCTTGGGAATGTCCCGGCTGCGGTGTGTGGGGTTGACGTTGTAGTCGTAGACGTGGAGCGCTTTCAAATTACGCAGGCGGATTTTCACGTCGTCGGGCAAGGTCTCGTAAGCCTTGTAGCAATTGGCGAACAGCGTATTGCCGCCGACGCTGGGAATCGTGATCGCATACAACATGGTTCCCTGCGACGGCTGTTCGGTGTAGGACTGGTCGGAATGGAACTGCATCTCGCCGTCGGGCAGGATGCCAATCAGTTTTCCATCCTTGCGGACGTTTGAAACATACACCACGCCCTCGCGGCTGGTTTCCAGCTCACGGATGTAGCCGCCCGAGAGAGGGCCAAAACGCAAGCCAAACTGCCATTGCGCCTCCTCACTCAGATTCTGGTCCCTGAGCAGGATGACCAGGTTATCGTGCCAGGCACGCAAGATCTGGGCAAATGTCTCTTCCGGCAGCTCGTCGCGCAGATCGACGCCACATATTTCGGCGCCCAGCGCAGGCGACAGTTTCCGAACTTCCAACGATTGTGTTGTCGGTTGCATTTGAACTCTCCATGCGTAAATGAATAGCGGCGGCTGATAGCCGTGTCGGTGCGACACGGGCGGTCTAGTGCGATGCCTGGCCAGCGCCCGTTTGCGGAAACTGCACCGCGACAAGACTCGCCCCCGTCGCTCCTCCACGCATCGTGACAGGCGGCTCGTCAGGATTCACGAACCAGAGACTTCCCGCTCCAACTTCACGACCCTCAATCAGACATGTGCCGGACAACACAAGCCAGTATTGGCCACGTCCAAGTTCCTGGTCGATGGTGGTCAAATCGACAGCCGCAGGAAGTTTGAAGTAAGTGGCGAAGAGGCCGGTTGCGTCCAATGGGATGATGGGCTCCTTCTGGAACGACTCCGCAGAATGATCGGCGCCATGCGGCACAACCGCCTGGACTGAGCGGGGCTTGCGTCCTGCACGGAACGTTTCCGGCCGATTTTTCGGAAGGTAAAGCCCGCCCGGTTCCCAGCCGTTGCGCAGCGTGAAGTACCGCAACACCTTGGTACCGGATGTCAGGGGACCATAGGCAGAGCAAGCTGCCGCGAAATGAATGATGGGCCGGTCGACAGTCCGTTGCCCGAATTTTCCGTCACACGGCAACAGCAGCTGGAACTGATCCGCCTGATGAAAGTGCACGCCCGCCACGTGTCCCGGGTCCTGCTCGATCTGAAACGCCACTGGATATATTTCCTCGCTGACATATATCCCGTCGTGGACGCGAGAGTTGAAATCGCTTTGCGCACCTGAATCCAGGGCCGGATTTTGGCCTGCGGGATGGTTTACCTTCCCGAGGTGGTGGTTAGTCCACCCCGTGTCTCCGGCCGCATTCTCATAATGAAAGCGGTGTTCAACGGCCTGTGCAAAAGAAACCACGATCGCCAAAATAATCTCCTTCTGAGGCTTATATCCAACGCTTGCCGCAAGAACCGCAACTGGACCGGCTTGCGGCCTACGCGTTACTGCACTTTCGCACCGGATATCTTGACCGCATTGGTGAACTTCTTGATATCGCCACGAATGAAATCGGCCGTCTGCTCGGGTGTGGTCGGGGTCAATTCCGACGCCGTGGTCTCCAGCACCTTGTTGTACACCTCTGGCAGCAGCGCGACCTTGCGGATCGCAGCTGCCAGCTTGTCGACGATAGCCTGGGGGGTTCCGGCCTTGACGACAAATGCCTGCTGGCCGGGGAAACTGTAGTCGCTCAATCCTGTGACTTCGGCGACGGTCGGCACATCGGGAACTTGCTTGAGCCGGGTGGGGATGCTGACCGCCAGCATCCTGACTTTCCCGGCCTTCGCCAGCGGCATGACGGCGCTCAGGGAAACCACGCTGAATTGCGTATCGCCGCGCAGCACGGATTCGACCTGTTCTGCCGCCCCGCGGTAGGGGATGTGCTTCAAGTCCAGGCCAAGCGACGCCTTCAGGCTTTCGATGGCCAGATGGTGCGGCGAACCGATACCGGGCGTGGCGTAGTTGATCTGACCCGGCCTGGCTTTGGCCTGGGTGATCAAATCCTGAAAGCTGTTGATCCCGGAATTGGTACTCGTAAAGAAAATCAGCCCATTGGTAAAGATCATCGTAACTGGCGTGAAATCACGCATGAAATCGTAGTTGACCGTCTGCATGGCGGGCGTAATGGCCCAGTGGCCCGCGTCCGCCGCAAGAATGACGTGTCCGTCCGCCGGATGGTTCAGGATGTCGTTGATGGCCGGTATACCCAGGCCGCCTGATAGGGAACAATGATTCGTATCGTCCGGTTCGGAAAATTTTGCGCGGCGGCGGGCAAGGCGATTGCCGCGGCCACGATGACGGCGCCCAGCTTGGCGAACAGGGACCCCGAGAGGGACACCGTGCGCGCAATGAAATCGCGGAAAACTTTCGTGCGTGTCATTGTTGCTCCTTCGTTGTTTTCAATATGCCGCTCACGGCGCTGAATCCCCGACCGGACAGGATATTTGCCATTGCTGATAATTTCGCTCTGTTCAGCCCGGACTTCGTAGCCCAGTCGCTAAACGTCCAACCATTTTAGTTAGAAGCCTAACTGTAGGATTGCACTTTTGCCACGTCAATATCCCATGCCGGTTTCTTGCTAAGTAGTTACCCTAGACCGAATGGCACTTACTTTGTCTCCCATGCGTGACCGTGGCGCTCGATCTTTCTTCGAGCCTGGAAGCGCGATATTTTCAACCACGGGTAGGGTTTTGGTCGTCGCTTTCGCATTCGCGGCTCGATGCGTCCGGGTCGGTTGCCCACCCTGCACTGGGCGATCAGTGTGAACAGTCGCCCGCGGTCCTTCGTGGCCGACAGACCACGGGCGACCCACTCGGTCCACAGTTGCACAGTGTGCTTGAAGCTGAGATCACGCGGGTCCACGCCGGCGTTGCTGGCGGCCTGCGCCATAAGCAGTCGGATCACGTTGTAGGCCAGCAGGTGGACCCACAACTGTTTCTCGTTCATCTGCGACGTCTGGCAGTTCAGCACATCCATGCCGGTGGTGGTCTTGAGGTTGCGCAGGTCGAGTTCGACGTTCCAGCGCTGCGCATACAGCGCACTGAGATCGTCCTTGCCCACTTGCCGCTCGTCGATCAGCGTGGTGACCAGCACCTGGTGGTCGACCCGCGCTTTGCGCACCGTGAGTTCATCTGGGAGTCCCGCGTACTGCGCGGGCGTCATCCATTCTGGGCGTGCCGCAGGTTTGCGCCAGCGCACGAGGTGATCACGCACGCCCAGCGACTGGCCACGGCGGAAGTCCGTGATGCGCGAGCCGTTTTGTTCGAACAACACATCGACACCTGCCCCCATCAAAGTGGCGATCAGGAAGTAGTTGCAGTACAGGGCATCGGCAAGCATTACATCGCCCGACGAGAAGCTGCCGAGCAAACGGCGCACCAAGCCGAGTTCGCCAGTGCCTTTGCCACTGTGCGGCCCAACCGCTATATCGAGCGCCGCGCCAGTGGCCAGGCAAATCACCATGACCACTCGGGCCTGTGGAAATCCAACACCGGGCGCCTGGGTGGTGGGCTGCGGATAAACCGCCTGGTTCTCCGGCGTATCGGGCATCGAGATCCCGGTGCCGTCCACCAGCTTCACCGCTCGTGCGCGCCACTGCCTGTGCGCCAGTGCCTTGTGGCTGAGCAGGCGGCCTGTTTCGCGCGTGAGCGCGCTGACCATCTCCAGCGCCAGGCGCTGGCGCGCCCGGCAGTATCCGCCGGTACGAACGCTGCACCCGCGGAGCCCATCCGCTGCGCGCTGCGCGGCCCAGCCGTTGACCGCCTTCTGGCACGAG
>JANYBQ010000460.1 GCA_025360705.1 Betaproteobacteria bacterium
ACGCCTTTCAAATTTAAGTCGAGATCACCCGCAAGAACAAGAAAGGGGACATTTCAATCTTGGAGAAATAGGGGACATTTCTACTTTGCGCTGACAGACCCAAGACCTGGTTGACGCAGGACACCGGGCCCATTACGTCGCTGGAGACGTTGATGGGGAACGCAGCCTACTTTGGCTTGTCGGCCGATGGAGCGCGGCTGGTGTTGACCGAGGTTCTGCAGGCCGTTACGCGGTGGCGGAAGGAGGCACTGGCGCCGGAAGTGGGATTGCGGCAGGGGGAGTTGCAGGACTTTGCACCGGCGTTTGAACATGAGGCGGTGGAGGCGGGGAGGGCTGTGGTGGGGCTGGGGGCATAAGGCACGAGGGCGGTGCCGCACCGACCGGTTGAACGCGTGCCGTAAGAACACCTCATTTCCGATAAAGATTGATTGCGGACTTTGGCCTCTCGAGCGCGGATACGTACACACGGCCATAGCCCACCCTCTAAACTGCACTCCGCCCATCCATATGCCCATGAGTGCAGACTAGACATGCTTTTTCAAGGCCTTATGGGCCTTGATAGCCGAGCCCGCAGCCCCTTCTGACCTCGCCCAATTCCTCGCGGTTTGTGAGGTCTATATGGTTAAGGCGCGATGGCAATGCCTTGCGGCGTGGCGCCGGATGCCAGGGCAGCGCCCAGCGACGTGAGTGTGCTGCCACCACCGCCAATGCTGAAGGCGGACACGCTGTTTCCCACGTAGTTGGTGACATACAGGTAATTGCCCGTAGGGCTGACCGCCACGCCGCGCGGTTTGTTTCCTGCGCTGAAGGGCGAGCCCACCTGCGTGAGCGCGCCAGTGGTCTGGTTGACGGCGAAGACGCCGACGTTATTGGTGACCGAGTCGCCAGTCATGTAAACATACTGGCCATTGGGGTGGGCCGCCACCGCGAACGTGCCGCCGCCACCGCTGAAATTGGCGCAGCCAGCGATTGTCAGCTGGCCATTGATGGCACTGATGCGATAGGCGCAAACCCCCCCGCCCTGGGTGGCCACGTAGGCAAAACGGCCACTGGGGTCAATCACCATCTGGGCGGGCGAGGAGATGGCATTGGAGAGTGTTTGTATCAAGGTGAGCGAGCCATCAGCCGGGTTGACACTGTGGACGGTGATTGCAAAGCCTGACGAATGGGCCACGTAGACGAAGTCCATCGTGGGGTGCGCGGCTATGGCATAGGGCAGGCCCTGCCCGGTGCTGATCGGCGTGCCCGCCGATACCAGTGCGCCGCCGGCCCCGATGGTCAAGGTCTGCACGGTGTTCCAGCCGAAATTGGCGACCCAGATGTAACGTCCCAAACGGTCCATCGCGAGGCCCGAGGCGTTGTTTGACACGCGCGCACCCAGGGCGGTGAGCACACCGCTTGTGCTGTCGATGCTATAGGCCGACACCGAGTCGCCCAACTGGTTCGACACATAGGCATTCAAGCCGTTGGGCGAAAGCACAACCGCATACGGCGAGTTGCCCGCATTGGCATTGTTCAGGAAGGACAGGACCCCAGTAGAAGTGTTGGCGCGGTAGACCGACACTGCGTTGACGCCATTGGTGACGCCGCCATTGGCCACGATGGCCAGCGGGCCGACTGACACGCAGGTCACCGCAACATTGGAAATATTGGCGTTGGTGACGGTGCCTGTTCCATTCGCCACGGAGCAGGTTGAGCCCGAGGGTTGCGTCAAAACCGTGACCGCGTAGTTGGTGTTCGCAGGAAGTTTTGTGGCAAAGCTGAAGGCGCCGCTGACCGTGAACGCCAGGTTGTCCGCGCCATTGTTTTGCAATACCAGTCCCGTACCCGCCAGGCCGGACACATTGCCACCTACGGTATAGGTGTTGACGCAATTCACCGCCACGTTCGCGACATTGGCATTGGCTGTGCCGCTGCCGTTGGCCACGGTGCAGGTCTGGCCTGCTGGCTGGGTGTTCACCGTCACGTTGTAGGGTAAGCCTATTCCCACCGTGTTGGAGAAGGTGAAATTGCCGCTCGCAGCAACAGGTGTGAAGTTGCCGCCGTTGTTCTGCAATACCAGGCCTGCGCCCGTGAGGCCGCTGACCGCGCCGCCGGCTGTGAAGAAGGCCGTTGGCACGGGGACGTTGCTTGTCACGACCACGAGGTCGCCAACGTAGCTGCTGTAGTAACTGCTGTAGTTCCAGCCCGAGACGGAGCCGTTTGAATGGGCAACGTCGGGGCAATCGAAGTGGATGACCACTGAAAACATGTTCTGCGCGGGCAAGGTATGGTCAATCGGAAAGTCGAAAGTTTCCACGCCACGCAGAATTCCGCCATCCACCGTCAGCGCGGGTGACTTGGTCTGAACGATGATCGGCAAGCTCCAGTAGCGGATGGCAGAACCCACATAGGTGAAGCGTCGCAGGTCGGCCGTGACATTGCTGCAGTTGCCCGGGACGCCAAAGTGCGTCGTGAATCGTAGCGTGGCCGCCTGGTCCACCCGGCGGCTGCCCATGTCGCCATGGAGCTGGTCGATGGACCCGGTCTGCACCATGGCCGTTGCCGGTGTGGCCGCCACCGTTGCAAAACTGCTGGCATGCGTGCACCAGTACGGGTCGCTGATCATGGCGACCGGAACGGTGCAGCCCGTCCCCATCAGCATGTTTGAAAAACTGTTGCGCTGCCACTCGGCCATGCCGTTGACCACCTGCGCGTCCAGCAGTTTCCAGCCTTCACCCTGGCTGGCCATGAAAACCAGCGGGGTTGCGGCGCCAGCGGGCAGGGGCGCGCGCACGGTGACCGGGCTGTTGAAAGTGATGCCATGGGGCGTGAGTTCATACACATAACCGGCCACCGGATAGGCTTCCGGCACGGGCGGCGCGCCCACCGATGAGCGTGCAATGCCAATCGTCGTATCCGCGTTCAGCGCGCCTGCGGGAATGACCACCTGTACGCCATCAGGGCCAATCAGGGTGCCACCTGCCTGGCCAATGACTGCTGAGGCAAAGGTCGCTGGCGCTTGCGGCGCAGACCCGCCGCCGCAGGAGCCGAGGAGCGCCAGACCCAAAGCCAGCACGCCACACAGCAGCCAGCGTCGCAAGACTGATCCGGTTCGCTGAACTTGGGCGGCGTGGCTTGAAGCTTGGGCAGTGAATGCATCCATGGCGGGCTCCTGATAGGCGAGGCTGTTGGTGTGACAGCTTCAGGATACGAATCACCAGGGCATTGCAACAGTGCCGAAAGTCATTGCGTGACAGCTGCATTTTCTGAATTGAGCGACGCCAGGGCGGCCAGCAAATCGCTTGCCAACACCGGTTTGAAAAGCACAGCCACGCTCGACGCATGCACCTTCTGCAGGCGTTGCGGCGCGGTCTCACCCGTCACCATCAACAAGGGCAGGCCAGACGCAAAGCGCTGGCGCAGGCGCAAGCCGATGTCAAGCCCGTCTGCACCGTCGGCCAGCCGGTAGTCGCACAACAAGGCGTCAAACGGCAGGCCCTGTTGCGTGGCCAGTTCGAACGCGGCAACAGCCTGGCCTTCGTCGCGCACGCAAAGGCCTGGCCGGTGTCTGTGTGGATGGCATGGGGCTTGGCTCCGGCGCTGACGCCGGCGGCACCACGATGCGAAAGGAACTCGTCTCGGCGCGTGGGCTTGCGGTAGCTCTCAAATCCTGATATCTGATCGGCTGCCATGGCAAGCGTTTGTTGTTTCATCGTTCCATAACGCTTCCCGATCAACTGCGGTGGACCTTAATCAGCGTTGCCTTAGATCGTTTCCTGACCATGACTCCAAATTTGCCTACTTCAATGAATGGCCGTTCTCGCTGCAATGGGGTCATCTGCGGCGATGCTGCGAGCGCTCCGCCGACCTGATCCCACCCAACCATCCACGTGCCTCCGAACAAGTAGCCCCAACACGCAAGCAACATGACCCATGCCCGACAATCCCCCCATGGCGTCACCTTCTGAACTACCTCCCGGAAATCATGTTTTCGAGATTCTTTCCTACGACCTTGTGCTGGACGCCTTGCAGAGCGTCGGGCTGCTGGGGGACGGCCGTATCACCGCACTCTCGTCGTACGAGAACCGGGTCTACCAAATCCACCTGGAAGATGGCACGGCGGTAGTCGCCAAGTTCTATCGACCTGGGCGCTGGAGTGATGCGCAGATTCTGGAAGAACACGCGTTTTCCCACGAACTGATGCAAGCCGAGGTGCCGGCCATCGGGCCGCTGTTGCTGCATGGTCAGACCTTGCACCACTTCGGCGGATTTCCCTTCAGCGTCAGCCCGCGTCGTGGCGGCCGGCCGCCCGAACTCGACGACGGCGAAGTGCTGGAGTGGATCGGCCGTTTCCTGGCGCGGATTCACACCGTGGGCGCGGCGCGTCCGTTCGAAAGCCGCCCGGCACTGAACGTGCAGAGCTTCGGCGTGGAGCCGCGCGATTGGTTGCTGACGCATGAACAGGTGCCGCTGGATGTGCAATCGGCCTGGGAAAAATTGTCGCAGCAGGCGATCGACACGATCAGCAACTACGCCTGTCTGGCCGGTGACAAAGCGGGTGACGACCGGGACCCGATCCGGACGCTGCGCCTGCACGGTGACTGCCACCCGGGCAATATCCTGTGGACGCCCACCGGAGTGCCGGCGGCGGCGGGCCCGGGGCCGCATTTCGTGGATCTGGACGACGCCCGCACCGGCCCGGCCGTGCAGGACCTGTGGATGCTGCTAAGCGGTGACCGTCAGCAGCGCACGCGACAGCTCGGCGCGCTGGTGGACGGCTACGAGCAGTTCCGCGCATTCGACCGGCGCGAGCTGGTGCTGATCGAGCCGTTGCGTACGCTGCGCCTGATCCATTACAGCGCCTGGCTGGCCCGGCGCTGGCACGACCCGATCTTCCCCATTAACTTCCCCTGGTTCGGCTCCAGCGACTACTGGCAAGGCCAGGTGCAAATGCTGGAAGAACAGCTGGAAGCGATGACGGAGGAGCCGTTGGTGGTGTGAGAGGGCTTCGCGCACATCAGCCTCTTATCCTCTATGAATCTGGACGGCAGACTCTATTAGATAGCGCGTTGATCAGGAGATATTGTTGTTAGCCCTGATCTACACCGGTGCAGCCTGGCCGCAGGCGTCGTCAGCGCTGGCATCGGCGCCGGCACGCTGGTGCTGCCTTTGCTCGCGGCCAGCGCGATCAACTGGTTGCCATGGCGCGACGCCTTGCGTGTGATGGCGATGTTCATTCCATTCGCCCACGTGTTGGCCGCGGCGCGTGACCTGGGCTTGGTGATGCACGTGCGGTGGGGCCGGTCGGCTTGATCGGCATCGGCAGCAAAACCCCGCCCGAGATAGCCGTCGGCGTGATGGCTGAAGCGCTGGCCTGAAAACGGCGTCGCGCTGACGCGCGAGTTGGAAGTGGCGCGCGCCACAAGAACGGCCAAGCGCTGGCGCACAACGAGCAGGGCTCTAGCTAGGCTGCGGTGTGGCCTAGCAGCGCAGGTGCCCGGTGCCGACGTGGTGCGCCGCTAGCTAGAGGTCGAGCACCAGTTTTTCCGACTTGCTGCCCGAACAGCAAATCATCATGACATTGTTCAGTTCACGTTCCTCTTTGCTCAGCACCAGATCACGGTGATCGGGGATGCCCTCCAGAACACGTGTCTCGCAGGTTGCACAAACACCTTCCATGCAGGAATACGGAGCGTCGACGCCGGCATCGAGCAGCGTGTCCAGGATGGTTCTTCCTGTCGGCACGACAAGTGTCTTTCCGGATTTGGCCAGCACCACCGTAAAACCGCCGGCAGCGGCGGGTGCTTCCTTCGCCTTGAAATATTCGGCATGGACGGTGTGGGGCGGCCGGGCAGCGGTAGCCCTTTCGAATGCGTCCAGCATGGATAGCGGGCCGCAGCAGTACAGATGGCTGTCCGGGCCGGCCGCCGCCACCACTCCGGCGATGTCGAGCATCGTCACCCCGGGTTCCTGGTCGAAATTGACGTGAAGACGGGTGTCAATGTTTGCGCTCAAGCTGCGCATCTCGTCGAGAAACGCCGCGCTTTGCCTGGTGCGCGTGCAGTAATAAAGATGCCAGCAACGCCCCAGTAGTTCAAGGCGCTGGATCATGCACCATAAGGGCGTGATGCCGATGCCACCGGCAATGAGAACCGAATGCGGGGCGTCTTCGGCCAGCGGAAAATTATTGCGCGGCGCGCTGATCGCCAAGGTGTCCCCCACGCGCAGAACTTCATGCAGGAACCGCGAGCCGCCACGGCTCGCGGCGTCCCGATTGACCGCAATGACGTAGCGGTTCCGTTCTTCCTGAACGTTGACCAGCGAATAACTGCGGATCAGGCCATTGGCCAAGTGCAGATCGATATGCGAGCCGGCCGTGAATGCCGGCAAGTCGCCACTGGTTTCCGATCTAAGTTCATATGAATTGATGCCCTGAGCTTCGAAGCTCATCGACTTGACGCGAACCTTCAGCGTATCTTTGACTCCCATCTATCCTCCGTTGGACACAGACGCCCGGCATCGATGTCTCAGGCACTCCATTTTTTATGCGCTCGGCAATATACTGTACACAGTATCTGAAAAGGAAAGAAAAGACATGCCGACGATAGATGCTCACCACCACGTCTGGGACTTGACCAAGGCAGCGTATCCCTGGCTTGACGCGCCTGCCTGGCAAAAAATCAAAAGGAATTTCGACTTCGACGAACTGCGTCGCGACCTGGTCGAATGCGGCATTCAAAAGACGATCCTCGTCCAGGCCAACAACGGCGAAGCCGACTGTTCCCATGCGAAGGCAGTAGCGTTGGCCGAGGACACGATCGCGGGATTTGTCGGCTGGGCTCCGTTATTGGAACCCGACAAGGTCGAGGCTAGGCTTGACGAGTTGGCGGTTGGCGCCAAGCTGGTTGGTATTCGGCACGTGCTGGGATTCGAGGCGGACAATAACTGGGTGCTGAGGCCCGAGGTTTTGCGTAGCCTGTCGATCCTGGAAAAGCGCGGGCTTGCCTTCGACCTGAACTGCGATCATCCGGCCTATCTGGCCCATGCGCCGATTCTTGCCGAGAAGTTTCCGACGCTCCACATCGTTGTCAACCACATCGGCAAACCCCCCATCGGCGCGCGCGATCGTGTCCTCGG
>JANYBQ010000463.1 GCA_025360705.1 Betaproteobacteria bacterium
CGGGATCGTGGCCCCGATCGTTGGACATCGTGCCTTGGCGGTCGCTGACCTGTACGGCTTCACGGAGATATTGCGCGGTATAGACGGCATGGGGGCGCGCTGCCTGGAGTTCGTGATATTGACCGCCAGTAGGTCCGGCGAGGCTCGGCTGGCCTCATGGTCCGAGATCGACACCGAAACCAACACTTGGAACATTCCCGGCAACCGCATGAAGTCTGGCCGGCCGCACCGCGTGCCGCTGTCCGATGAGGTTGTGAAGCTGCTGGAAGCGCTGCCCCGCATCGACGGCGAAACCTTGATATTCCCGGGCGCCAAGAACGGCAAGCCCCTATCCGACATGACCATGACCAAGGTAATGCGCGACATGGGCGTGAACGCGGTTCCTCACGGTTTCCGGGCGACGTTTTCGAGTTGGTGCGCATCGTCAACCGCCTACCCGTCCGAGGTGAGGGAAATGGCGCTGGCGCATGCGATCGGCAATGACACGGTTGGTGCGTATCAGCGTAGCGACCTGTTCGACAAGCGCCGCAACCTGATGGCCGATTGGGCGAGGTTCGCGAACACGCAGCCGGCCACAGGCAAGGTAATACAGATGCACAAGGCCGCATAAGACGAGAAAGTACGTTTTAAGATACCATTATGGAACTTCGCATATACAGGGATGCACAAGCCAGGTCACCACTGGCCCTGTGGCTCGATGCCTTGAAAGACAGCCGGGGCCGAGCCCATATCCGCGTGAGGCTGGAGCGTCTGGCGGTCGGACACTTTGGAGACTGCAAACCCGTGCGCGACGGCGTGCAGGAACTGCGCATCGACTACGGGCCGGGGTACAGGGTGTACCTGAGCCGACAAGGCCCGGTGCTGGTGTTGCTGCTGTGCGGAAGTGACAAGGGCGAGCAGGACCGTGCGATCAAGCAGGCGATCGCTTATTTGAACGACTGGAAAGAAAGGGGCAAACCATGAACGCGCCACGCGACACCGGCTACGACGATTATTTGACCGAGGTTCTGAAAGATCCGAGCGAGGCCGCCGCCTACATGGAAGCCGTGATGGAACTGGACGACCCCGCCGCGCTGCTGGTGGCATTGCGCCGGGTTGCGAAGTCCCACGGCATGGCCGAGGTGGCTCGGCGCGCCGATGTGGGCGACAAGGTGCTGTTCAAAGCCTTGAGCGAAAACGGCAACCCGACATTGGCCACGGTCTACAAGGTGCTGCACGCCGTAGGGCTGCGCCTGAGCGTGACCGCGATTCCAGCCAATGAGCCGGGTGAAGCCGCACACGCTTGAATCTTTGCCTGTTGGGCAGCATCATGAACATGCATAACCCCGCCTATCCCGGCGAACTGCTGGCAGGTTGGCTTGACGACCTGAGCGCGAGCGTGACCGCATTTGCGGCGCATATCGGCATCAACCGGGTCATGCTGTCGCGCGTAGTGCATGGTCATGCCGCTGTGAGTGCGGATATGGACCTGCGCCTGCCCGAAGCCCTGGGCACGACGCCGGGCCACTGGCTGGCGCTACAGACCCAGCGCGACCTGTGGACTGCCGGGCAGGCAGCGAAGGAACGCAAGCGCATCAAACGCATGGCCACGCCGGAATTGGGGCCAGCATGACCGCACCACGCGAATCGATGGAATAACCGGCAAGCCCCAACGCCGGTCTATGTGAGGCAAACAAGGCAGCGGGGCTGGTGACACTACCACCGGTCCCGCCTGACCATCATCAAAAAGGAAGTTTGAAAATAGCTACTCAAGAGCATACCCAAGTCACAAACGGGCCAAGCCAGGCGAAAAAACTCATCCCCAGAGTGGATCACATCAAATATATTGAGGATGCGGATGGCCGCACCGAGTTCCTGTACTTCGAAGTTCCGGACGAGAAGTATGATCTCGGCTGCCAAACGGGAGTCAAGTTTGCTTGGTAGCTGATGCGAGCCCTGGCACAGGGGGACGATGGGCAGACTGACGCCGGCGAATCTATCTCAGACGTCATAGTAGCCGCCCAGAAAGCCATAGATGCCCCGCGTAACGGCAAAGACCAGTGCGGCGCCGGAGTGGGCTTTCTTTACGCAGTGCAAATCCTCTTTGAAGCTTTGGCGGCATCGAAGCTGTGGGATCC
>JANYBQ010000471.1 GCA_025360705.1 Betaproteobacteria bacterium
ACCAGATCAAGAACACCGGCTCGTTGCCCCTGCCGAGGTAAGCCCACCCTCTTTCGGCTCAGCCAGCCACTACTCCATCGACTATCGGGACCATGGCAGAAACCCTTACCATCCGCGGCACTCTGCGCCACCGGCAGTTCCGCGGGCTGTGGACCAGCAGCGGCATCTACTTCGTCGGCAACGCGATGCAGACCATGGCGGCGGCCTGGATGATGGTGGAGTTGACCGGATCGTCGTTCTTGGCGGCGCTGGTACAGACCGCGGTATTCCTGCCGATGTTCCTGTTTTCGCTGCCGGCCGGCGTGCTTGCCGACATCACCGACCGGCGCCGGCTGATGTTGCTGGCGCTGGCGATTCAGGCCGTGACCGGCACGCTGCTGGCAACACTGCTGCTACTGCACGTCGGAGGCGCGGCGACCGTGTTGTTCTTCGTCTTCGTATCGGGCAGCTGCACGGCGCTGATGTCGCCGGCCTTCAATTCCAGCATCAACGACTCGGTGCCGCGCGAGGAGTTGCCGCAGGCGATCACGGCCGTGGGTATTGCCTACAACGCCGCGCGCGCGCTGGGCCCGGCATTGGCGGGCCTGGTTTTTACATTTGCCGGCGGGCCGTGGAACTTCGTCATGGCCGTGATCAGCACCTTGTTGTTGATGCAGGCGATCCGTATCTGGCCACCCAAGCCGCATCCGCCCACGCGGCTACCGGCCGAGCGCATGTGGGGTGGAATGGCCAGCGCGCTGCGGTTTGTCTGGCACTCACACACCGTGCTGGCCCAGTTGCTGCGCGCGGCGGCTTTCAGCGGGGCCGGTTCGGCCTTGTGGGCGCTGCTGCCGGTGATCGGGCAGCGCCAGTTGGGGCTGGGCGCAGCCGGGTTTGGTTTGCTCATGGGGTGCCTGGGCACGGGTGCGGTGTTGACGGGGTTTTTAATCGGACGCTTGCGGGTGCGTTTTGGGTTGGAGCCGCTGGTCGCCGGTGGCTGCATGGTTTTTGCGCTGGTCATGCTGGTGGCGGCGTTTTCCCGCTGGCACATACCGGTGTATGTGGCGCTGGTTCTGGGCGGCGGCGCCTGGATGGCGGTAATGTCCACCTTCAACACAGCCACCCAGACCAGCGTGCCGCCGTGGGTGCGCGCCCGCGCTGTGGCCATGAGCACTCTGTGCACGCTGGGATCGTTCGCGATCGGATCGGCGTTCTGGGGTGCGATGTCCGGCCTGATCGGGCTGCCGGCCGCCTTGGGCGTGGCAGCGGTCTGCATGGCGATGGGTCCGTTGATGGCGCGCCGTTTTCCGTTGCGCATGGGCGAGGCCCAGCAAGTCACGCCGGCGTCCTGGGAAGAGTTGTTTCTAAGCTATGAGCCGGACCCGGAATCGGGGCCGGTCGCGGTGGAGCTGGGTTACCGCGTGCACCCGGACAATGCCGGGGATTTTCTCGACGCCATCAGCCAGTTGCGCGCGCCGCGCCGGCGCGATGGTGCAACCTTCTGGCGCATCTACCGCGACCTGGGCGACCCTTCGCGGTATGTGGAACGTTTCATCGTCACCTCATGGGCCGACTACCTGCACCAGCGCGCCCGGGCCACGCTGGCCGACCAGGAAATCGAGGCCCATGTGCGCGGTTTTTTACTGGATGGTGAGTCCGTCACGATGCAGCATTACATTGCCGAGCGCTGAATTTCAAGCTGAATTTACTTGAATCAGCGTCCGTAGATCTTGCCGAAGCGCTCCCACGACTTGCCGTTGAACTTTATGAGCTGCTCGCGCTCGATCGGATAAAAATCGTCCGCGCTGGTCTTGATGTTGACGCCCGGCAGCAACATCGGCAGCGTCATGTCCAGGCTGGCGGCCTGCTTCATGATGTTGTCGTGCGTGAGGTTGTCGCCGGCCTGCTTGAGTACCTGCACCAGCGTCTGCGCAACCGTATAGCCATACACATTGAAGTTGTCGTTGAGTCCGCCCGTGGGATAGTATTTTTTCATCCAGCCGACCCAGTCGTCCCACTCCTTGCCGGATTGAAACTGCGGGTCGGTCGGGTCCTTGATGTAGGCGCCCGATATCAGGCCGACCGAACTGTCCAGCCCAGCCGGGGTCAACACGCCGGCCACCGAGGTGGACACGCTGTTGA
>JANYBQ010000495.1 GCA_025360705.1 Betaproteobacteria bacterium
TCGGCTTCGTCCACCACCAGAAACTGCACCTGGTCGAGTTTCAGTTGCATGGAACGTTGCAGGTCCAGCAGGCGACCCGGTGTGGCCACGACCAGATCGGCGTTCTGCAGCTTGGCGATCTGCAACTGGTAAGGCATGCCACCCACGACATTGGCGATACGCAGGCCGCGGCAATGGCGCACCAGATCGATGGCATCGTGCGCGACTTGTTGCGCCAGTTCGCGAGTCGGACACAACACCAGCGCGCCAGGCGTTGCCGCCTTGAAATTACGGCTGCTGGTCGGGTCCTTGCGCTTGGCGCGTTTCGGTGCGGGCTCGCCCTTTTCAGCGGCCTGGGCACAGGCGCGCTCGAAATCTTCACGCTCCTTGGTGACGGCGTCGGCCTGCTGCTTGAGCAAGGTGTGCAACACCGGCAACAGGAAAGCCGCGGTCTTGCCGCTACCGGTCTGGCTGGACACCATCAGGTCGATGAACCTGGTGCCACCGGCCTGGTCGGTCTGGCCTTGCATGGCCAGGGGAATGGTCTTTTCCTGAACCACGGTAGGCTGGGTAAAGCCCATGTCCTTGACCGCCTGCAGCAATTCCGGGGCCAGGCCCATTTGCTGAAAGCCGTCGGGGACTTCGGGTTCCGGCTCAGCGGCGAGTGCCAGCACTTCGTCGGTCAGGACCTCCGCCGGCTCGGAAAACTCCGCTTGCGGCTCGGCATAAGCGTGTTGTGCCATATCGGCCGGGGTGTTGGAATCGGTTTGCGCGGACGATGTTTCGCCCTGCACTTCAAATGCGTCGTTCATGGTATGGGGTCTCACACGAGCGCACCGCAGGCGCGGTGCCTTCGTTTATGGTCAAAAAAACATCAACCATCAAACGAAGCTCTGTGCCGACGGGGCGCCGGCCGCAGCGGGTACGCTGCACTCTAGAGGGGCAGCAATTTCCGCGGGCCCGGTGTGTGAGGGGAGATGCACAAATGCACTACGCGAGTAGTGCAGCCACCGATTATGGCACGGATTCGGGTTTCTACCTAAGCAGCCTGCATGCGCATGAAGTTCTGACGGTAATAAACCAGCTCGTCGATCGACTCATGAACGTCGGCGAGCGCGGTGTGTTTTTGCTGCTTCTTGAAGCCACCGCGCAAGTCCGGCCGCCAGCGTTTGACTAGCTCTTTGAGAGTACTCACGTCGAGGTTGCGGTAGTGAAAAAAAGCTTCCAGCCGCGGCATGTAGTTCACCAGAAAGCGCCGGTCCTGGCTGATGGTGTTGCCGCACAGGGGCGATGTGCCCTTTGGAATGTATTGCGCCACGAAGTCCAGCATTTCCTGCTCCGCCTGGGCCTCGGTTGTGGTCGAGGCCCTTACCTTCTCGATCAGGCCGCTGCGGCCGTGTGTGCCTTTGTTCCAGGCGTCCATACCATCCAGCACCGAATCGCTCTGGTGGATCACAAAAACCGGGCCTTCGACACGCGGCTCCAGATGCGGGCCGGTCACGATGACGGCGATTTCCAGCAGCCGTTCCCGATCAGGTTCGAGCCCGGACATTTCGCAGTCCATCCACACCAGATTTTGGTCGGACTTGTTCAGCAACACAGTGTTTTCACCCATAGTCGCGATTGTCGCCGATGCCGACCGGGGCTTTGATTTAGACCTAAACTGCGCGCATGATTTCCGGGTGCGCCATTTGATGTCTGAATCCTTTTCCCCATCCTT
The DNA here is from genome assembly GCA_025360705.1 of Betaproteobacteria bacterium. Classification (GTDB taxonomy): domain Bacteria; phylum Pseudomonadota; class Gammaproteobacteria; order Burkholderiales; family Burkholderiaceae_C; genus CAISIP01. Next base: position 1,700 of record JANYBQ010000495.1, read on the forward strand.
CGCCATGACGGCAATTTTCGCGTTGGCTCTGATAGCCGGCACGCTGCTCCGGTTCTGGCTCGCATCGCGTCAGATTCGCCACGTCGCGCTGCACCGCGACAAGGTACCGGATAAATTCGCGGCCAACGTGACGCTGGCGGCGCATCGAAAGGCGGCCGACTACACGCTCGCCAAAACACGTTTCGGATTGCTGGAGCTGGCACTCGGTGCAGCAGTTTTGCTGGGCTGGACGCTGCTGGGCGGACTCGATGCGCTCAACGCCTGGATACTGCGTGGCATGGGTCCGGGAATGGCACACCAAATTGCCTTGTTGTTGGCGTTTGTGCTGATTGGCGGCTTGATCGACCTGCCGCTCACCTGGTACCAGACTTTCGTGATCGAGGAACGTTTTGGTTTCAACAAGATGACGCTGCGGCTGTGGCTTGCCGACCTTGTCAAATCGTCAGTGGTCGGTGCGCTGATCGGTATCCCGATCGCGGCGCTTATCCTGTGGTT
>JANYBQ010000555.1 GCA_025360705.1 Betaproteobacteria bacterium
AGTCGGTATGGGCCTCGGGCAACCAATGCAGCTTCTCCACACTGCCGCCCAGGCCCACGCCAAAAATCTCGCCGCGGCCAATGGCAATCAGCGAGTGCGACAACTGGTAGCCCTTGCCCAGCGCATTTATTTCGGTCCAAGGGTCGAGGTAGGCAAAAATACGTTCGCGCCGCCAGGGCGATAACGCGATCATGAGTCCGAACGCCAACACCAGAACGGTGGCGATCAGGAAGAACATGCGGGCATTGACGCCGCCCAGGAACAAGATACCCATGGCGATCACGGCAATCACCATGAAGGCGCCCATGTCGGGCTCGGCCAGCAGCAGCAGGCCCACGACGGCGACCGCCACCCCTATCGGCATGACGGCACGGAAGAAGCGCTCCTTGACCTCCATCTTGCGCACCATGTAACCGCTGGCATACAACAACACCGCAAACTTGGCCAGCTCGGATGGCTGGAACGTGAAAGGTCCGATCACCAGCCAGCGCCGCGCGCCGTTGACGCCTTTGCCGACCCCTGGGATCAGCACCGCGATCAGCAATAGCAGCGAAGCCACGAACAGCCAGGGCGCGAGTTTCTCCCAGGTCGCCACCGGGATCTGAAACGCAATCAACGCGGCCACGAAGGAAATTACCAACCACAGCATATGGCGCACCAGGAAATAAGTGTGGGTGTAACGCGTAAAGCGCGGGTTGTCGGGCATGGCGATGGAGGCGGAATAAACCATCACCAGCCCGAATGCCAATATCGCTACCGTGACCCAGACCAGCACCTGGTCGAAACTGTCCAAACGCATCGGCGCTGCCGACATGCCGGTGCGCCGTGTGCTGCCCAGGCGTATCGGCAAACGGTCCGGCGTGGCCCATGACAGCGCCGCTTTCCAGGCACCCAGGCGTTGGACGAAAGCCGTCATGCCGTGCCCTCCAGCGCCACGCCGGCGTCCTGTGCCAACCCGGCGACCGCGTCGCAAAACACCCTGGCGCGGTGCAAATAGTTGTCGAACATGTCCAGGCTGGCACAGGCCGGCGACAGCAACACGGCGTCTCCGGCATGCGCCAGGGTGGCCGCTTGCGCGACCGCATCCGCCATGTCGGCGGCGGCTACCAGTTCCACGCCGCTGCCGTGTAGCGCCCTGCGGATCAAGCCAGCGTCGCGTCCTATCAGCACCACGGCACGCGCGAATTGCGCCACCGGCACGCTGAGCGGCGAAAAGTCCTGACCTTTCCCGTCACCTCCCAGAATCACCACCAGCCTGCGTTCGGCCCCCAGGCCGCCCAATGCCGCGACCGTGGCGCCGACGTTGGTGCCTTTGCTGTCGTCGAAATATTCCACTTCGCGCACCACGCCGATGGATTCCACGCGGTGCGGTTCTCCGCGGTATTCGCGCAGGCCATACAACATCGGCGCCAGCGTACATCCGGCCGCCGTGGCCAACGCCAGCGCGGCCAGCGCGTTTACAGCGTTGTGGCGGCCGCGAATGCGCAAGGCGTCGGCCGGAATCAGACGCTGGATAACCAGGTCTTCGGCATCCTGCCCCTTGCGCTGTTTGTAGGTCGGGTCGAGTTCCATGGCACGTACCAGCCACGCCAAGCCGCTGGACACCTCGAGCCCGAAGTCTCCGGGACGCCGCGGCATGCCGGCGCCAAAACTCAGGTACGGCCGGGCCGGCCGGCCTTTGGCGGATGCCGGCAACATCGCGAGCACTTGTGCATCGTCGCGGTTAAGCAGCACCTGCGTCTGGTGACCGAAAATGCGGGCCTTGGCTTGCGCGTAAGCTGCCATCGTGCCGTGCCAGTCCAGGTGGTCCTGCGTCAGGTTCAACACACACGCGGCCGTCGCTTCAAGACGCGGCAGCGGTGCGGTGGTGGGTACGGCGTCGGCGAGTTGAAAGCTGGACAGCTCGATCACCCAGACTTCGGGCAACGTGGACGCGTTCAGGTGCGCCGCCAAGGTGTCCAGCAGGGTCGGGCCGATATTGCCGGCTACCGCCACTGTTTTGCCTGCGCGTTGCACCAATTGCCCCGTCAGCGCGGTAACCGTGGTCTTGCCATTGGTGCCGGTGACGGCCAGTACTTTGGGCTGATAGTCGCGCGACTGGCGCAAGTCCTCGAGCGCCTGCGCGAACAGGCTGAGTTCGCCGCCCATCGGCACGCTGCCCATCCTGGCTGCTGCGGCAACCTGCGCAAGTTGTGCCGGCGGCAGGCCGGGGCTCTTGAGAATCAGTTCTGCACCCGGCTCGCTCAACAATGCCGCGTTGAGTTCGGAGCAGATAAAACGCACGGTGGGTAGTTCGCTTTGCAACGCCGCTAACTGGGGCGGCGCCGCGCGCGTGTCCGCGACCGTTACCGTGGCGCCCTGACGCGCGCACCAGCGCGCCATCGCCAGGCCGGACGCACCCAGCCCCAGCACCAGCACGGATTTGTGTTGCAGCGTGGAAGGCGTCATGGCCTTAACGCAGCTTCAAGGTGGACAGACCCACCAGGCACAACAACATGGTGATGATCCAGAAACGGACCACCACTTGTGTTTCTTTCCAGCCGCTTTTCTCGAAATGGTGGTGCAAGGGCGCCATCTTCAGGAAGCGCCGGCCTTCGCCGAACTTGCGTCGCGTGTATTTGAAGTAAATCACCTGCAGTATCACCGACAGCGCTTCGGCAACGAAGATGCCGCCCATGATGGCCAGCACGATTTCCTGGCGCACGATGACCGCAATGGTGCCCAGCGCCGCGCCCAGCGCGAGCGCTCCGACGTCGCCCATGAACACCTGGGCCGGATGGGTGTTGAACCACAGGAAAGCCAGGCCGGCACCGGCCATGGCAGAGCAAAAAATCAGCAACTCGCCGGCACCCGGAATATGCGGAAAAAACAGGTAGCGCGAATACACCGAACTGCCCGTGACATACGCAAATACACCCAGCGCGGAACCGACCATCACCACCGGCATGATGGCCAGGCCGTCCAGGCCATCGGTCAGGTTGACCGCGTTGCTGGAACCCACGATAACGAGGTAGGTCAACACCACGAAACCGAGTACACCCAGCGGGTAGCTGACCTCTTTGAAGAACGGCAACATCAAGCCGGCCTTGGGCGGAAGGCTGAGGTCAAAGCCGGATTGCACCCACTTGAAGAACAGCTCCAGCACGCGCATGTTGGTGTTCTCGGAGATGCTGAACACCAGGTACAGTGCGGCGATCAGGCCGATCAGCGATTGCCAGAAATATTTTTCGCGCGAGCGCATACCCTCGGGGTCGTTCTGCACCACCTTGCGCCAGTCGTCGACCCAGCCGATGGCGCCAAAACCCAGCGTCACCAGCAGCACGATCCACACGAAACGGTTCGACAGGTCGAACCACAGCAGCGTGGACACCGCGATACATATCAGGATCAACACGCCACCCATGGTCGGCGTGCCGCTCTTGCTGATATGGCTTTCCATGCCGTAGCCACGTACCGGCTGGCCAATCTTGAGGCGGGTCAGGTGGCGAATCACCGACGGCCCGGCGACCAAGCCGATCAACAGGGAAGTCAGGGCCGCCATGACGGCACGAAAGGTGAGGTATTGGAACACCCGGAAAAAGCCGAATTCCGGAGAAAGGGTTTGCAGCCACTGGGCCAGACTAAGCAGCATGGTGTGCCGCCTCCGCCGGTTGTAGCGATTTGGCTGATCGGGGCTGCGTGTGCGCAAGCACGAAGTCCACCGCGCGTCCCATCTTCATGAAACGCGAGCCTTTGACCAGGATGCTGGAGACTTCCGGCAGCAGCGCCAACACGGCGGCGTTAAGTGTCTCAACGTCGTCGAAATGCCGGCCTTTGCCGAAGCTTTTTGCCGTGTGGGGTGACAAGGCGCCCAACGTAAAGACATGTTCCAGACGCACACGCCGGGCCTGCGCGCCGATCTCGGCATGGAGTTTCGGCCCCTGGGCGCCGACCTCGCCCATGTCGCCCAGCACCAGCAGGCGCGGACCTGGCAGCGCGGCCAGCACGTCGATAGCCGCCAATACGGAATCCGGATTGGCGTTGTAAGAGTCGTCCACCAGCGTCAGCGGGTGGCCGTCCAGAACCACGGCCAGTGCGCGCGAGCGGCCTTTGACGGGCTCGAATGTTTCCAGGCCACGTATGACGGCTTCCAGCGGTATCTTGGCGGCCAGCGCGCAGGCAATTGCCGCCAGCGAGTTCTTCACATTGTGTCGGCCGGCGATATGCAGACGGTAGGTCAGTGGCCCGGCCGGTGTATGGGCGCAAACCTGCCATGCGCCATCGGTCCAGCTGGGCTCGTCAGCCGTCACGTCGGCGCTGCCTTCCCAGGCAAACGTCGATGCCGGACGTGTGCCGGCAAGGTCGCGCCAGATTTGAGCGTAAGGGTCGTCGGCCGGAAAAATGGCGACACCGTCGGGCGGCAGGGCCGCCAGCACCGCGCCGTTTTCCTGCGCCACGGCTTGCACGCTGGCCATGAATTCCAGATGCTCGCGTTGGGCGTTGTTGACCAGCGCCACCGTGGGCCGGGCCATGGTGGCCAGCCGGGCGATCTCGCCGGGATGGTTCATGCCGAGTTCCACCACGGCCAGGCGGTCGCTGGCACGCAGCCGCAGCAGGGTCAGCGGCAAGCCGATCTCGTTGTTCAGGTTGCCCTGTGTGGCCAACGCGGCTTCGGGCGCGGCGGCGCGCAGGATGGACGCAACCATCTGGGTTATCGTGGTCTTGCCATTGCTGCCGGCCACCGCGATCAGCGGCAGCGTGAACTGGGCGCGCCAGCCCGTGGCCAGGGCGCCCAGCGCGGCCAATGTGTCGCCGACTTCGATACACGGCAGACGGGTTTTCGCGAAGCCGCCGCTTGCGCCCTGACGGCACAGTGCCGCGACCGCGCCGGCGGCTTTGGCCTGGGCCAACATGCTGTTGGCATCGAAGTTTTCCCCGCGCAACGCGACGAACAGATCGCCTGGCTGCAAGGTGCGGGTATCGGTGTGGACCCGCGTGATAGCCACGTCCAGATTTCCCATGGGCTGACCTGCGGGGAGCCATTCGGCGACTTGGCGCAACGTCATCATGCAAGCCGGTTGCGTCGTTGCCGTCATGCCGCCAAGCCTTGTGCCGGAGCCGATGCGTGCCATGCCGCGAGCGCTTTTTCGACCTGTGCCAGGTCGGAAAACGCCAGCCGCAACCCGGCCGCTTCCTGGTAGGTTTCGTGGCCTTTGCCGGCTACCAGAATCACGTCCCGGCCGGCAGCGCACTGCAGCGTTTGCGTGATCGCCAGGCCCCGGTCCGCCTGCTGGATGACCGAGCGGTGGCAGGCCAGCGCGGGCAGGATCTGCCGCATGATGTCGAGCGGGTTTTCGCTGCGCGGGTTATCGCTGGTCAGCACCACGTGGTCGGCGCCTTGGGCGGCCGCGGCGCCCATCAACGGTCGTTTTACCGGGTCGCGGTCGCCGCCGCAACCGAACACGCACCATAACTCGCCGCCGCGTTGTTGCGCGAGCGGGCGCAGTGCCGCCAGCGCTTTCTCCAGCGCGTCCGGTGTATGGGCGTAATCGACGGCCACCAGCGGTTTTCCGGGCACATGGACGCACTGCATCCGGCCCGGCACCGGCGCCAGGTCCTGGCAGGCCGCCACTGCGTCGGCCAGCGGCACACCGAGAGCGCGCATCGCGGCCATGACACCGAGCAGGTTGGAGACGTTGTATTGCCCGATCAGGTGCGTGTCCAGACGGTATTGCGTCTCCGCTTCCACCACGTTGAACGACAGGCCGCCGTGGGTATAGGAGATGCTCGCGGCGCGCAGCCGGGCCGGTGCGCCGCACGACACGGTCCACAGGTCGATAGCGCTGGCGTCCAGTCCGGCGGCGAGTTCCGCGCCGCGCGGGTCATCGACATTGACCACGGCGGCGCGCAGGCCTGGCCACTGGAAAAGTCGCGCCTTGGCACGCCAATAGTTGTCCATGCCACCGTGGTAGTCGAGGTGGTCTTGCGTGAAATTGGTGAAGATGGCGGTACGCACCAATGTGCCATCGAGCCGGTGTTCTTCGATGCCGATAGAGGACGCCTCAATGGCACATGCCGACACTTGCGTGTCCACGAACCGCCGCAGGCTGGCCTGCAGCAGCACCGGGTCGGGCGTGGTCAGTCCGGTTGCCAGCAGGCTGCCGAGGCCCGGCGTTTCGTCCGCGTCGGCGCTGGCCGCGGGGGGATGCCCAACTCCCAGCGTTCCAATCATGGCGCAGCGGACCGGCGGATGCATGCGCGTGCTGGACAGTGCCTGCGCCAGCCACCACACGGTCGAAGTCTTGCCATTGGTTCCGGTCACGGCCAATACGTCGATGCGGTGCGATGGCCGGTCGAAAAACTCGGCCGCCACCAGTCCGCTGGCCGCCTTCAGCCCCCGATAGGCGGCGATGTGTTGGTCGTCGAAATGGTAGGCCGCCACGCCCGACCGCTCGACCAGGCATGCGGTCGCGCCGCGCGTCAGGGCGTTCCGCACATGGGCGCGCGCATCGTTGGCGGCGCCCGGCCAGGCAATAAAACCGTCTCCCGGCGCCAGCTTGCGGCTGTCGGTCCGCAGCGTGCCGGTCACATGGCGGCGCAGCCACACGGCGGCTTGTGCAGGAGAGTCGAGTTCCAGCATTACAGGCTCTCCTCGACCGCTGTGACGATCTGCGGCTTGACCGCCATGTCGGGTTGCACGCCCATGATGCGCAAGGTTTGCTGCACGACTTCGCTGAACACCGGTGCCGCCACCGCCCCACCGAAGTACTGGCCGTTGCTGGGCTCGTCGATCATCACGCAGACAATCACACGCGGCAGGTCGATCGGTGCCATCCCCGTGAACCACGAGCGGAACTTGTTGCTGGCGTAACCTTTGCCGATCTGCTTGCGCGCCGTGCCGGACTTGCCGCCGACCGAATACCCGAGCGTCTGCGCCAGCGGCCCGGTACCGCCGGGCGCGGCGGCCATCTGCAGCATCTTGCGCACCGCGCGCGCGGTCTGGACCGAGAAGACCCGGGTGCCGGTTACCGGTGCGTCGCTCTTCAACATCGTCACCGGAATTATCTCGCCGTCATGCGCGAACGAGGTATACGAATGCGCCATCTGGAACAACGACGCCGACAGTCCGTAGCCATAGGCCATGGTCGCCTGTTCGACCGGACGCCAGGTCTTCCAGGGGCGCAGCCGGCCCGTCACCGCACCGGGGAACTGGATCTGCGGTTTCTGGCCGTAACCAAGCGCGCTATAGGTGTCCCACATCTCCTGCGGCGACATTTTCTGCGCAATCTTCAATGCGCCGACGTTGCTGGACTTCTGGATCACACCCTCGACTGTCAGCGTGCCGTAGTTGTGCGTGTCGTTGATCGTGAAGCCGCCGATGCTGAAGCGTCCGGGGGAGGTGTCGATCAAGGTTTGCGGCGTCACGCGGCCGGCCTCCAGCGCCATGCCGATGGTGATCGGTTTCATGGTCGAGCCGGGCTCGAAGGTGTCGGTCAACGCGCGGTTGCGCAATTGTTCGCCGGATAGGTTACGGCGTTTGTCGGGCACATAACTCGGGTAGTTGGCCAGGGCCAGGACCTCTCCGGTGATGGAGTCCAGCACCACCACGCTGCCGGCCTTGGCCTTGTTCTTCAGCACCGCGTCGCGCAGCTTCTGATAGGCGAAGAACTGCACCTTGCTGTCCAGGCTCAGTTGCAGATCGCGCCCGTCTACCGGGGGTATTTCCTCGCCCACGGCTTCGACCACCTGGCCCAGCCGGTCTTTGATCACGCGGCGCGACCCGGCACGGCCGGCCAGGTCTTTTTCGAACGTGAGCTCCACGCCTTCCTGGCCGATGTCCTCGACATTCGTGAAGCCGACCACATGCGCGGCCGCTTCCCCTTCCGGATACTGGCGCTTGTATTCCTTGCGCTGGTAAATGCCCTTGATTCCCAACGCGGCGATCTGCTGGGCGACCGGGTCGTCCACCTGGCGCCGCAGCCATACAAAAGTCTTGTCTTCGTCTTCCAGCTTGCGCTTAAGTTCCGCAAGCGGCATCTCCAGCAGGCTGGCCAGCTTCTTGAGTTGGCCTTCGTCGCGTTGCACATCTTCGGGAATGGCCCAGATGCTCGGCGACGGAACACTGGAGGCCAGGATCAGACCGTTGCGATCCAGGATACGTCCGCGGTTGGCCGGCAGCGGAAGCGTACGCGCGAACCGTACTTCACCCTGGCGCTGGTAGAAGGCGTTTGCCACCACCTGGATATAAACCGCGCGTGCCGCCAGCGCGACAAAACCGATTGCCACGGCTGCCACCACCAGCTTGCTGCGCCAGACCGGCGTGCGGCTGGCCAGCAGCGGGCTCGACGTGTAGGGAATGCTGCGGCTCATCGCACCGGTCCGGCGGATTCGCGCTTCTCGTAACGCGCCGTTGCGCCGGCTTTGTCCGAGTCCACCACGGCGGCGTCAGCGTAAGTGGCGTAATGCGTGATGGCAGGTGTTGCGGTACGCATCTGCAACTGTTCCCGAGCCAGCTTTTCGACGCGCATCGGTGTAGCCTGCTCGCGTTTTTCGAGTTGCAGCCGTTCGGATTCGAGTTCGAGCCGATGCGCTTCGGAACCGGCCTTGTCGAGTTCGGTGAACAGCCTGCGCGACTCGTACTGGACATTGACCAGATACAGCGCGCTGGCCAGGACCGCCAGCAGTAGCACGACGTTCAGCCGTGTCATGGCAGGAATTTCCTGGCAGACGCGGAAAAGAGTGCGCGGTTTGCCGCCGCGCCGGGCCGCCCCAAGCAAGGCACGGCCCCCCCGGGGGGCAGCGTAGTACACGCAGTGACAAGCGTGGGGGCACGCATCAGGCGATCCTTTGCGCGATACGCATGATCGCGCTGCGCGAGCGCGGGTTGGCGGCCACCTCGGACGCGGACGGCTTGACGCGGCCCAGCGCGAGCAGCCGCATGACCTTGGGCGCCGCGAAAGGCACGCGACGGTCGTACACATCGCGCGAATGACCCGCGATGAACTGCTTGACGATACGGTCTTCGAGCGAGTGAAAACTGATCACGACCAGTACACCTTGGAGTTGCAATACATCGATGCTGGCGGTTAAGGCTGTTTGCAGCGCCTCAAGCTCGGCGTTGATGAAAATCCGAAAAGCCTGAAATGTGCGCGTTGCAGGGTTCTGGCCCGGCTCGCGGGTTTTGACCGTGTCAGCCACGAGCTGGGCCAGTTCGGTGGTGGTTGAAATTGGCCCCCGTTCCTGTCGGCGAGCAACAATCGCCTTTGCAATTGCGCCAGCAAACCGTTCCTCACCATAGTCACGAATCACCTCCGTTATCTGCGCGGTTGGCGCGGCGGCAAGCCATTGCGCCACGCTCTGGCCGCTGGTGGTATCCATACGCATATCCAGCGGGCCATCGAAGCGGAAGCTGAAGCCCCGCGACGCGTCGTCGATCTGGGGAGAACTTACGCCCAGGTCCATCAGGATGCCCGACGCCACCGAGTGGCCGAGTTCGGATAACCGGTCGAAACCCTGGTGGCGAATCGAAAACCGTGCGTCGGTAATTTCCGCTGCGCTCGCCACGGCCGCCTGGTCCTTGTCGAAGGCCATCAGCCGGTCCTGGGCGAGTAGCCTTGACAGGATCAGACGCGTATGTCCGCCGCGCCCGAAGGTTGCGTCGACAAAAGTACGAGCCGGTGCCTGGCTGTCGGCAGCCGCCGGCTCGCCCAGCAAAGCGTCGACCGCTTCGTTCAACAATACGCTGGTGTGCTTGAGCCCGCTGTCCACGTCCGGCTTTCAAAAGGAAAATTCCTTGAACACATCTGGCATATCGCCTTGAATGGCTTTCGCCTCGAGGTTGTCGTACAGGGCCTTGTCCCACAATTCCAGATAGGTGCCCATGCCCAGCAGCATGGTGTCGCGCGTGATGCTGGCCGCCTGCCTCAGTTCGGGAGAAATCAGAACACGGCCGGTTCCATCGATGTCCACATCCATCGCGTTGCCGAGAAAAATGCGTTTCCACCATTGGGCGTCCATCGGCAACGTGGCAACGCGGTCGCGAAACTTCTCCCATTGCGCACGCGGGAAAACCATCAAACAGCCGTGCGGATGACGGGTAACGGTGAGTTGCCCGCCGAGCGCGTCACGGTGCCGCGTCGGCACCGACAGCCGCCCCTTTGCATCCAGACTCAAAGACGAAGCCCCTTGAAACACGACGATGAACCCCTCGATGAATGAAATTGGCGATTAAAAGGCGGTTTGGGTGTTTTAAACACCACTTAATTGCACTTTTTTGCACTGTAGCAGCAAACGCCATTGTTGCAAGCGGGGTTACAACAATTTTTTCCAATGAAATCAAGGACTTAGATACATATTTTTACGTGAAATATCGCAAAAACCGTTCTAAATTAAGGACTTAGCCTCACTTGTGAAGGTGAAGCTTGAGCGGCGCCAAAAACCGCTGCTGGATGCACCTACAGTATGTAGCGCGACAGGTCTTCGTCCTGGCTTAATTCCGCCAGCCGGCCGTTGACGTAGGACGCGTCGACCACCACCGTTTGGCCGTGCAATTTGGCGGCGTCGAAGCTCACTTCGTCTAGCAAGCGCTCCATCACGGTGGAAAGACGCCGGGCACCGATATTTTCGGTGCGTTCGTTAACGTCGAAGGCGATTTGAGCCAGACGTGTCACGCCCTCTGAAAGGAAGGTGACAGCCACGTTTTCGGTTGCCAGCAAGGCCTGGTATTGCTTGACCAGCGAAGCGTGGGTCTGGGTAAGGATGGACTCGAAGTCCTGCACCGAAAGGGATTGCAGTTCGACACGAATCGGGAAACGCCCCTGCAGTTCGGGAATCAGATCGCTTGGCTTGCTTAAATGGAACGCACCGGATGCGATAAACAGGATGTGATCGGTTTTAATCACGCCGTATTTGGTCGACACCGTAGTGCCTTCCACGAGCGGCAACAAATCGCGCTGCACGCCCTGGCGTGACACCTCCGCCGTGCCGCTGTCCGAACGCGAGGTCACCTTGTCGATTTCATCGATGAACACGATGCCGTTCTGTTCGGCGGCGTGTAAGGCTTGCGCCTTGATGTCGTCTTCATTGACCAGTTTCGCGGCTTCTTCGTCCTGCGCGAGTTTTAAAGCTTCGCTGACGCGCAGCTTTCGGGTCAGGCGCTTTTGCTGCCCCATCTGTCCAAACATGCCACGCAACTGCTCAGTCATTTCTTCCATGCCCGCGGGCCCCATGATCTCGAGCTGGGGACTGGACTGCGGCACGTCCATTTCGATCTCGCGTTCATCCAGCGAGCCTTCGCGCAGCTTTTTGCGAAAGGTCTGGCGCGCTGTGTTTTCCGGCAACTCCATGCTGCGTTGGACCACGGTTTCGCCGCGTGGCTGCGGGACCAGGATGTCGAGAATACGTTCCTCGGCCGCGTCCTGCGCACGTTCGCGAACCTTGAGTTTGGCCGCTTCGCGCGTCTGCTTCACGGCGACGTCGGCCAGGTCGCGGATGATGGAGTCGACGTCTTTGCCGACATAACCGACTTCGGTGAATTTGGTCGCCTCGACCTTGATAAAAGGTGCCTCCGCAAGCCGTGCGAGACGGCGCGCGATTTCGGTCTTGCCAACCCCGGTTGGGCCGATCATCAAAATATTTTTAGGGGTGATCTCGGCACGCAGGCCGGGCTCGACCTGCTGGCGTCGCCAGCGGTTACGCAGCGCGATGGCCACCGCGCGTTTGGCCTGGTGCTGCCCGACAATGTGTTTGTCGAGCTCTTGCACGATCTCCTGGGGAGTCAATGACGACATGGTCGAATCTCTATCAAAATTATTCAGGCTGCGAACGAAAGCCCGAGGAACGAAAGGGGCGAACTCAGGGGAGCGTTTCGATGCTGTGGTGCATGTTGGTGTAAATGCACAATTCCCCGGCGATCTCGAGTGATTTCTTGACAATCTCCTGCGCCGACAGTTCGGTGTGTCCCAGCAACGCAACCGCCGCCGCCTGTGCATAGGCGCCGCCCGATCCTATCGTCACGATGCCGTTTTCGGGTTCCAGTACGTCGCCGTTCCCGGTGATGATCAGCGACGCATCCTTGTCGGCCACCGCCAGCATGGCTTCCAGGCGCCGCAACACGCGGTCGGTGCGCCAGTCCTTGGTCAGTTCTATGGCCGCGCGCACCAGATGACCCTGGTGTTTTTCGAGCTTGGCCTCAAAACGCTCGAATAGCGTGAAGGCGTCGGCAGTGGCGCCGGCAAACCCCGCCAGTACTTTGCCGTGGTAGAGCTTGCGCACCTTGCGTGCCGTGCCCTTGACCACGATATTGCCAAGCGTCACCTGACCGTCGCCGCCAATGGCGACCTCGGATCCGGTGGCGGTTTTGCGCCGCACGCTGATGATGGTTGTTGCGTGAAATTGTTCCATGCTGTGATGTGATCCGGACCTGCACGCTGGCACGCCCTTTAAGCCTAGTTCGATCGCAGCACGACCCTGGCGTGTTCGTTGATGCCTATGACGATAAAAAATGCCGCGACCAGGCGATGTACTTCGCGAAACTGCAAATGGCAACCTTCCGCCTGGCGCAGTGCTACCCAGTTCAGAATGCTGCCAGCAGCGGAAAAATCGACCCGAATCAAATTGGCACAAGAAATAACCAGCCGGTCGCCGCCCTGACGCGCTTCTTCAAGCCGGGCAAGCGCGTCAGTGGCTTCCCCGAGAATTTCGCCCGACAGCTCCACAACCGTGGCCGGAATTGCCTCAAAGTCCATCGGAACCGTCATGCTCTGGAAGTCCTGAGGCTCCGGGTCGGTCAGTTCAGCCACCTCCGTTACTTCGTTGTCCACTGCTTGCGCGCCGGATGTATCGGCCGACTCGCTGTAGAAGTGGCAGCGCGCATCCTGCCAGGACGGCGGCGACACTTCGTAGGTGACGCAAAAGTCCAGCGCCACCAACTCGAACTCGTCCTGTAATTGCATCACGCGCAAGGCATCCATACGCAAACGCCACGGCACCGCGCTCGCCGTCCTGTCGCCCGACGGCGTGCATGCTCGCAAAGCGCGCTCCAGATGGTCAGCACCCCTGAACCTGAGTTGCACCGAGGTAGCAGCCCATTCGCTGAACAGACTGCCCATGGTGTCAACCGCAGCCGGCGCTATCGCCTCGATCTGGCTCCAGTCCAGGAACCAGGGCGAGGCCGCATTGGCGATTGCCAGTTGTAATTCATCGATCGATGCACGCCCGAAAACACGCGGGCTGCTCCAGACCGGGTCGTCCACCAACCGTGAAGGCATGGTTCGCTCCATCGCGCTGGTGTTTTTGATACCAAGCAAGTCCGGCATCGAAAACCAGGCCGGGGCGGACCGGTCGAAACGTTCGGCGTAATCGAGCGCGACACCATCGAAACGGGCCTGTTGCCCAGTGGCGCGGTAAAGGTCGAACAAGGCGGAGGTCCAAGTCTGGGCCAGGTCGCGCGGCACCTCGCTGCCCCGCAAAGCCATCATCAATCCGTCTTCCGCACCCGCGTTGTCGCCATTGGCAAACCGGATCGCGGCTTCTTCCAGGTCGGGGTCGGTCACGCCGTCAACCAGCTCCATCGCGAAAGACCGCGAATTGGCAAATCCGCCGCTGTCGTGGGCTTTGGCTGCGAAGCCGGATCCGGTTACGGTTACCGGTACCGCTTTGCCTTTGGCGGGCTTCGGAGCCAATGGCGGCGACATCGCAACGGTGTGTTTGTCGAACGACGAACTGGTCTGGGTCGGCATGAAATCGGAGTGCTCTGCAACCGTGGAGTCCGCACGCATGGGCGCCAGCTTGGTGGCCGCGTAACCGATGTCCTGGCTGGGCGGCAGCGTCGTCTGCAGATCGTTCCTGCTGTTGCCGGAGATGTCCGATGCGGTGGCCGATGGCGGCGCTGCGGCGGGTGTCCTGATGCCGTCATTTTTGCCCTGCCACCACTGGTTCGACATCTGGGCTTCAATCTCGTCGATCTTCTTGATCGTCATCTTGCGATCATCCGAATTGGATGGCAGGCTGCTCTGGAAATAAGACGGACGGCCGGCGAGATCGGGATTGCCGGCGCTTGGGTCGCGGCTACGGAGCTTGCGCAATTGATCGAATTCGCGTTTGCGGACAAAGTCGTTTTGCCGCTTGCGCTCGATCATTTCCTTCAGAGCCTGCTTGCTGTAACCGTTGTCCGGCTCCGGATCCTGTTTGTCCAGATCGGTCCAGTTCGTCGTCGGATTGCGGACGAACTTGGCGACCTTGGACAACAAGCCGGAGTTGTTCTCTTTAGTGGACATGGATCAAAAAAAGCGGCTCAACAATTTATGCAAATGCGCTCCAGGTCGCGCCCGGTGCGCGCGTCGGACAACTCTTAGTCA
>JANYBQ010000596.1 GCA_025360705.1 Betaproteobacteria bacterium
TGACCTTGAGCGTTTTCAGGTGCGCCTTGATATCCACACCGAGATCGGCCGTCATCACCACCGATCTGCGCCTCAACGAGCCGCGTTATGTGACGCTGCCCAACATCATGAAGGCCAAGAAAAAGCAGATGGACATCTACAAGCCGGCCGATCTCGGTGTGGATATCAAGGCGCACCTGAAAACGCTCAAGGTCAAGGAGCCGCCGCAACGCCGCGCCGGCATCAAGGTACCGGACGTGGCCACGCTGGTTTCAAAATTGAAGAATGAAGCGAAGGTAATTTGACATGACATCACTTGTTATCGCTGAACATGACAACCGTTCCATCCGATTGGCAACGCTCAACGCGGTTACCGCCGCCATCCAGTGTGGCGGCGACGTCCATGTGCTGGTGGCCGGTGCAAATGCAGCAGCCGCGGCCGCGGCCGCGGCTCGGATTGCCGGCGTGGCGAAGGTAATCCACGCCGACGACACCGGCTTTGAACATGGGCTGGCCGAGAACGTCGCGGCGCAGGTGCTGGCAATTGCCTCCAGTTACAGCCACATCCTGTTTGCGGCAACTGCGTCGGGCAAAAACATCGCGCCCCGCGTCGCTGCCAAACTGGATGTGGGACAGATATCCGACATTACGAAAATCGACAGCGCCGACACGTTCGAGCGTCCGATTTACGCTGGCAACGCGATTGCCACGGTGCAGAGCCTGGACGCCATCAAGGTGCTGACGGTGCGTACCACCGGTTTCGATCCCGCTGCCGCGACCGGCGGCTCGGCCACGGTGGAGGTACTGGCCGCGGTTGGCGCCAGTGCCCTGGCTACTTTTGTCGGTAGCGAAATCGCCCGTAACGACCGGCCTGAATTGACCGCCGCGAAGATCGTGGTCAGTGGCGGCCGCGCATTGGGCAGCGCCGAGAAGTTTGCCGAGGTGATGACGCCGCTGGCCGACAAACTCGGGGCGGCCATGGGCGCGTCGCGTGCGGCCGTCGATGCGGGTTATGCACCCAACGACTGGCAAGTGGGCCAGACCGGCAAAATCGTCGCGCCGCAGTTGTACATCGCGTGTGGCATCAGCGGCGCAATCCAGCATCTGGCCGGCATGAAGGACAGCAAGGTAATCGTGGCGATCAACAAGGACGCGGAAGCGCCGATTTTCAGCGTCGCCGACTACGGACTGGAAGCGGACTTGTTCGTGGCAGTACCAGAGTTGGTCGCAGCGCTGTAATCCGGCCCCGGCGGGGTCGAGCCCTCGGTTGGCCCGCCCGATAATTTCACTGGCCGTTCTCTCCGACCCGATGTTGGAAAGAGCGGCTTTTGCGCATTTGGAGACACCATGAGTTACATCGCCCCCCTGAAGGATATGTTGTTCGACATCCGTTATCTGGCCAATATCGACCAGGTCGCGCAGATGCCAGGATTCGAAGAAGCCGGTTTCGAGACCGCGCAGGCGGTGCTGGAAGAGGCCGCCAAATTCAATCAAGGCGTGCTGAGTCCGCTGAACTGGGAAGGCGACAAGAACCCGTCTTCCTGGAGCGATGGAAAGGTCACGACCACGCCCGGTTTCAAGCAGGCCTACCAGCAATTCGCCGAGGGCGGATGGCAGGGTTTGCAGCATCCGGTGGCCTACGGCGGACAAGGCCTGCCCAAGACCATCGGTGCGGCCTGTATCGAAATGGTCAATAGCGCGAACATGAGTTTCGCGTTGTGCCCGTTGCTGACGGACGGCGCCATCGAGGCGCTGCTGACGGCCGGATCCGACGATCTGAAGGCTACCTATCTTGAAAACCTGATCAGCGGCAAATGGACCGGCACCATGAACCTGACCGAGCCGCAAGCGGGCTCCGATCTGGCCATGGTGCGCACGCGGGCCGAGCCGCAACCGGACGGCAGCTACAAGATATTCGGCACCAAAATTTTTATCACCTACGGCGAACACGACATGGCCGAGAACATCGTGCACCTGGTGCTGGCACGGGTTGTGGGAGCGCCCGAGGGCGTGAAGGGCATCAGCCTTTTTGTCGTGCCCAAATTCATGGTCAATTCGGACCGATCCTGCGGGGCACGCAACGATGTGTTTTGCGTGAGCATCGAACACAAGCTGGGCATCAAGGCATCACCCACGGCGGTGCTGCAATACGGCGATGGCAAAGGCGGCGCAGGATTGAACGGCGCTGGCGCCGTGGGTTACATCGTAGGGCAGGAAAACCGCGGCCTGGAGTACATGTTCATCATGATGAACGCCGCGCGTTATGCGGTGGGTACGCAGGGCATAGCGATTGCCCAACGCGCCTACCAGAAGGCCGTGGCTTTCGCCAGGGACCGGGTGCAGTCGCGTCCGGTAGATGGCTCGATCCAGGCCAGTGCGACCATCATTCATCACCCGGATGTCAAACGTATGCTCATGACGATGCGCGCCTACACCGAAGGTTGCCGCGCGATGGCATCGGTGGCGGCTGCGTCGTACGACGCCGCGCACCACCACCCGGACGCCGACGTGCGTAAACAAAACCAGGCGTTCTACGAATACATGGTGCCGCTGGTCAAGGGCTACAGCACCGAGATGAGCCTGGAAGTCACGTCGCTGGCGGTGCAGGTGCACGGCGGCATGGGCTTCATCGAAGAAACCGGCGTGGCGCAGTACTACCGCGACGCCAAGATTCTGACCATCTACGAAGGCACCACTGCGATTCAGGCCAACGATCTGGTCGGGCGCAAGACTTCGCGTGATGGCGGTCAAAGCGCCAAGGCGTTGGCCGCGCAGATTGAGGCGACCGAAGCCCTGCTTGTCCAGAGCGGCAGCGCCGATGCGCAGGTGGTAGCCAGACGCCTGAAGGCGGCAAGAGAGGCTTTTATTGACGTCGTGAATTTTGTGGCGGGCAATACGAGGGCCAGCCCGAATGCGGTGTTCTCGGGCAGCGTGCCTTACCTGATGCTGGCTGGCAATCTGATGGCGGGCTGGCAAATGGCGCGTGCTCTGCTGGTCGCTCAGGACGAGATCAGTAAGGGTGTCGATGTGCCATTCATGCAAGCCAAGATCAGCACGGTGCGGTTCTATGCCGATCACATGTTGACCAAAGCGCCAGGAATCCGCGATGCCATCGTTGAAGGTGCTGACAGCGTCACCGCGCTTGCGCTGGACGCTTTCTGAACAAATACCATGTCTAAACTTCCCCCACCTCTGAACGATCTGCCTTTCCCGGTCATTGGTTCACCGCTGTTCATCATCAGCACGCCCAAATTGGTG
>JANYBQ010000597.1 GCA_025360705.1 Betaproteobacteria bacterium
CGACGTTTCCCAAGTCCGACAGGCTCCTAGGTATTGGCGAGCTCGCGATCGGGCTCCAGGCGAGGATCAACGTGCGGTTGGCACTTGGCGTCAGTTATAACGGGCGGGCGTACCACGGCTGGCAAAGCCAACCTTCGGGTAGAACCGTCCAAGACCACATCGAGGCAGCGCTGTCGAGATTGGCGCAGGAAAAAATTGGCACTTTATGCGCCGGGCGCACCGACACCGGCGTTCACGCCTTGATGCAGGTAATCCATTTTGACACCGGCGCGCGACGCCTGCCGGTGTCATGGGTTCGCGGAACCAATGCTTATCTTCCCCACGATATCAGTGTTGAATGGGCCGCCGAAGTGCCCGCGCGATTCCATTGCCGCGCCAATGCGACGTCGCGTCGTTACACCTATGTCGTGATGGAGTCGCCCGTTCGCCCCAGCGTCGACGCCGGGCGCGTCGGCTGGGTCATGCGGCCGCTCTCCCAGACATCGATGCAACAGGCCTGCGGCTATCTGATTGGAGAACACGACTTCACGTCGTTCCGCGCCGCGGCCTGTCAGGCCTTGTCAGCCGTCAAACACCTTTTCCCGATCGTTATTTCAAGGCGCGGTGCGTATTGGCGTTTCGAGTTCGAAGGTAATGCCTTTTTGCACCACATGCTTCGCAATATCATGGGTTGCTTGCTGCTAATTGGTCAGGGCACGCGACCGCCCGAGTGGATGCATGAAGTGCTCACCGCGCGCAGGCGTGACGTCGCCGCCCCAACTTTTTCGCCTGATGGCCTGTATTTTCTGGGACCGCGCTACGACGCGGCGTGGGGCTTGCCCGATAGAACTGCCGCATTCGATGGACTGCCATGACCCTTGTTCAACGTGCATAACGACCGTACCCGAATCAAGATCTGCGGCCTGACGCGCGAGCAGGACGTGGACGCCGCGGTGGCGGCCGGCGCCGACGCCGTAGGATTTGTGATGTACCAAAAGCCCGCGTTATGTGCCGATCGATCGCGCCGCGGAACTGAGCCGGCGCCTGCCACCGTTCGTCACGCCGGTCCTGCTGTTCGTGAACGAACCCGCCAGTTCCATAGAAGCCTGTTGCATCAGGCTCCCGCAGGCGACGATCCAGTTTCACGGCGAAGAAACACCGCAACAATGTCTTGATGCAACACAGGGCGGCGCCCGCGCCTTTTTGCGGGCAGCCCGCATTCCATTAGGCGACTTGGCAACGCAGTTCGATCTCGTAAAATACGCACACGACTATTCCCGCGCCCAAGCCATATTGCTCGACACTTACGTCGAAGGTTATGGCGGTGGGGGCAAAACTTTCAATTGGTCACTTCTTCCTCTAAGCGTCGACTGTCACCTCGTCTTAAGTGGTGGGCTCACGCCTGCAAACGTGACCGATGGCATCTTGCAAGTCCGGCCGCGTTGTAGAACGCTGTCCGTCGATGTCAGCTCCGGCGTCGAGATGTCCAAAGGCATCAAAGACGCTACCTTGATCCATCGGTTTGTTGCCGCCGTACGCGCGGCCGACATCCAACTTGCGAGTTCAATCCATGTACCAATATCAGCAACCTGATCCGACAGGCCACTTCGGTCCCTACGGCGGCAGCTTCGTCAGCGAAACGCTGACCCACGCCGTCAACGAGCTCAAGGACGCTTACGCCAAATACCAGCACGATCCGGAGTTCATCGCCGAGTTCAACTATGAACTCGCGCATTTCGTAGGGCGTCCCTCCCCGATCTACCATGCCGCACGAATGAGCCGGGAGCATGGCGGCGCGCAGATTTACCTGAAGCGCGAAGATCTCAACCACACCGGCGCGCACAAGGTCAACAACACAATTGGCCAGGCCATGTTGGCGCGGCGAATGGGAAAGCCGCGTGTCATTGCCGAGACCGGTGCTGGACAACACGGCGTGGCGACCGCCACGATTTGCGCGCGCTATGGACTTGAATGCGTCGTGTACATGGGCAGTGAAGACGTCAAGCGCCAAAGCCCCAACGTCTATCGCATGAAGCTGCTGGGCGCCAGTGTGGTGCCGGTGGAAAGCGGCAGCAGGACGCTCAAGGACGCACTCAACGAAGCCATGCGCGACTGGATAGCCAATGTGGACAACACCTTCTACATCATAGGAACCGTGGCGGGTCCACACCCTTACCCGACCATGGTGCGGGACTTTCAAAGCGTGATCGGGCAAGAGTGCCTGCAACAAATGCCCGACATGCTGGCGGCTCAGGGTTGCCGCGGTACGCAACCCGACGCGGTAGTCGCCTGTGTCGGCGGGGGAAGCAATGCGATGGGTATTTTCCATCCGTACATAGGGCATGAAGCCACGCGCCTGATCGGGGTGGAAGCAGCGGGCGAAGGGCTCGACAGCGGCAAACATTCGGCCTCCCTGCAACGCGGCAGCCCGGGCGTGTTGCACGGCAACCGGACCTACATATTGCAGAATGACGACGGTCAGGTGACAGAAACCCACAGCATCAGTGCTGGCCTGGACTATCCCGGCGTTGGACCCGAGCATGCCTTACTCAAGGACCTGGGGCGGGCCGAATATGTGGGCATCACGGATGCTGAAGCGCTTTCCGCGTTCCACTATTTGTGCCGCACGGAAGGCATCATCCCGGCACTGGAATCCGCCCATGCCGTCGCATACGCGATGAAGCTTGCCAAAGAAATGCGCTCCGATCAGTCGATTCTGGTCAATCTATCCGGGCGCGGCGACAAGGACATCGGCACGGTTGCCGATCTCAGCAATGCCGACTTTTATTGCCGACCGAGTTGCCAGGGGCAGGCAGTCAAGGGCTCGAACGTCGTAGCGTTGCCGGTCGCGGGGGCGCGGACATGAGCCGCATCGCCGCCACCCTGTCCGGGCTTAAGGCGCGCAATCGCAAGGCGCTCATCCCCTACGTTACGGCCGGTTTTCCATACGCGGACATCACGCCCGAACTGATGC
>JANYBQ010000643.1 GCA_025360705.1 Betaproteobacteria bacterium
CTTCACCTCTCGCCGAAGTGAAAGCGGCCACCGATGAGGTCTATCGCGCGCTGGCAAGCGGTTTGCGCCCTGACGAAGTCGGTATCTTTGCAGCGCAGATTGAAGATTATTGGGCTATTTTAGAAGCGTATTTGCGCACCGAAGGGGTACCGTTCGCCAAAGGAGTTGTGCTCTCAGGGGTATCTTTGCCCTCAGCCGCGCGATGGTTGGCGCGAATGCGGGTCGAGGCACAAGAAATCTCTAGTGGCGATCTTGAGCATTCTGTTTTTGGTGGCGCCGCCGAACTTGTAGCTGTAACCGGGCGGGAAGTGGCTGTTGTCCATGATTTTGCGAATATCGTCCGACACCTCGCCGGCCGAGCGGCCGTACACATTGGCACTGATGCTCACTTCGCGCGTTAGGTCGCGCCGGTTGATCTGGTTCGGGCCGGTGGTCTCACGCACCACGGCCACCTGGTTGAGCCGCACGATCCGGGTCGTGCCGTCGCTGTTGGTACCCATCGCGAAAGGCAGGCGCTGCAAATCGCCCGGCGCCATGCGCGCCTCCTGCGCCAGCCGCACGTTGACGTCGTAGGTCTGGTCGTCCGGCGCCCGCCAGTTTCCAACCGTCTCACCGGCTACCAGGGTGCGCAATGATTTACCGATTTGCGTAATGCTCAGGCCCAGGTCGGATGCCACGTCGCGCCGTACGTCGATGTCCAGCGTGGGTTTGTCGGGCTTGACGCTGGAGTCCAGATCGACCAAACCCGGGATCGGCCGGATCTTATCCAGCGCCAGCCGGGTCAGGCGTTCGAGTTCGCTCTCGTTGGGGCCCTGAATCGAAAACTGCACCTGCTTGTCGCCCCCCACGGAGTCGAGCAGGCCGACGTGGGTGACGGTGATACCCGGCACCTGGCGCAGGCGGTCGCGCATCAATGCCGACAACTCGTCCACGCCGCGTGCGCGGTCCTTGCGGTCTGTCAGCCGCACATAGACGCTGGCGTAGATTTTTCCCTGCGCGTTGCCGCTGTTGATGGTCGAAAGCGTGTAGCGGACCTCCGGAAACTGGTGCAGGATGGCGTCCACCTGTTGCGCCTTGGCCTGCGTGACTTCCAGCGATGAACCCACCGGTGTATAGAAGTTGAGCGAGGTCTCGGAGAAGTCGGACTTGGGCACGAACTCGGTGCCCAGCAGCGGTACCAGAGCTATGCTGCCAGCAAAAATCGCCAGTGCCAATGCAACCGTCACCAGCCGATGCCGGAGCGCCCAGCGCAGGATGCTCTGATAGGCATCGATCAGTTTATGGGTTGCCGTGTCGAAGGCACCCGTCACACGGCCGATGGTCTTGTCGTACCAGCCTTTTGGCCTACCTTCGCGTCCATGCGTATCGATGCTGGGGTCGTGCCAGATCGAGGACAACATCGGGTCCAGCGTGAAACTCACGAACATCGATATCAGCACGGCGGCCACGATGGTGAGCCCGAACTCGTGGAAGAACTTGCCGATGATGCCGCCCATGAAACCGATCGGCATGAACACCGCCACGATCGACAAGGTGGTGGCCAGCACCGCCAGGCCGATCTCCTGCGTGCCGTCGAGCGAAGCCTGAAACGGCGTCTTGCCCATCTGCACATGGCGCACGATGTTCTCGCGCACCACGATGGCGTCGTCGATAAGCAGCCCCACGCACAGGCTCAGCGCCATCAACGTGATCATGTTGATGGTGAAGCCAAACATGTTCATGAACAGGAACGTCCCAATGATGGCGATCGGCAAGGTCAGCCCGGTGATCACGGTGGAGCGCCAGGAGTTGAGGAACAGGAACACGATCAACACGGTCAGCAGCGCCCCTTCAATCAAGGTGCGGCGTACGTTCTCGACCGAGACCCGGATCTGGCGCGAGTTGTCGGCGATCTGCTCCAGCCGCACGCCTGGCGGCAATTGTTTTTGCACCTCGGCCATCGCCAGCTGCAGGCCGTCCACCACGGCAATCGTGTTTTCATCCTGCGACTTTTGCACCGTCAGCACCAGCGTGCGCTGGCCGTTGTAGAGCGCCAGGCTGTCGAGCTCCTGCGCGCCGTCGCTGACGCGCGCCACCTGGTCCAGCCGCACCGGCGTGCCGTTCTTGCGCGCGATGATGATCTTGCCGAAATCCTCGGGGCGTTCGATACGCGCGTCGATCTGGACCACCCGTTCCTGCTCGCGGGACCGAATCGCGCCCAGCGGCAGGTCCTGGTTCTCGCTGCGCACGGCGCTAACCACCTGGTCCGGTGTCAGGCCAAAAGCTTCCAGCGCGAGCGGATTGAGGTACAGGTTGATCTCGCGTTTGGTGCCGCCCACCAGCGTCACCGAGCCGACACCGCGCACGTTCTCCAGCCGCTTCTTGAAAATCTGGTCGGCCCAGTTGGTCAGCTCCACGTCCGACATGGGCTTGACGGCCAGGCCACCCGCCTTGCCCTCGGCTGGCAATACGGCTACCGACCACACCGCGCGCGCGGCCGGATCGAAGCGCGATACGCGCGGCTCCTTGACCTCGGTGCGTAGCAGCGGCTTGATGGCGGCGACCTTTTCGCGCACATCGTCGGCGGCCTTGCGTCCGTCGATCTCGAGATTGAACTCGATGATGACAACCGACTGCCCTTCATAGGTACGCGAGGTCAACGCATTGATGCCGGCGACCGAGTTGACGCCTTCCTCGATTTTTTTCGTGACCTCGCTCTCGACAATCTCGGGGGATGCGCCGGGATAGTCGGTGACCACCACGACCACCGGAAAGTCAATGTTGGGAAACTGGTCGATCTGCAGGCGCTGGTACGAAAACAAGCCCAGCACCACCAGGGCCAGCATGACCATGGTGGCGAACACCGGGTTCTGCAAGCTGACGCGGGTAAACCACATGGCTACTTCGCCGCCGTGAACTTGACCGCCGTGCCTTCACGCAGCGCTCCCACTGTTCCGTTGATCAGGTTGGCCCTGTCCGGCACACCCTTGACCGATACCATCACCTGACCGTCGGCCTCGCCGCGCGCTCCAAGCTCTACCGGCTGGTTGACGACCTTGTCGGCGATCACCATCTGCACGTAAGGCAGCGGTTTGTCGGTGCGCACCGCGCTGAGCGGCACGGACAACGCATCGGCGGCGCCGGTTCGTAAAACGCCCTGCGCGAAAAGTCCCTGGCGCAGACCGGGCACGGGATCCAGCGCCAGGTAGGCCAGCACCGCGCGGCTGCCCGCGACGACACTGGGGTTGATACGTACCACCTTGGCGTTGACCGGTGCACTGGCGCCTTCGATCTGCAGTTGCGCGGTCTGGCCCAACTGCACTTGCAGCGAATCGGCCGCGCTCAGGTTGGCTTCCAGTTCCAGACGACCCAGATCGACGATCTCCACCACCCGACCGTCCAGCGCCATACGTTCACCGTTTTGTGCCAGCCGCTGGGACACCAGGCCGGTAATCGGCGAGCGCAATACGGTGTCTTCCAGCGCCTTGGTGGCCATGTCGGAGCCGGCCTGCGACGCGCGGTAATTCGCTTCGGCCGCGGCCAGGCTGGAGACCGAAGTGTCGAGTGAAGATTTGGAAATAAAGCCCTGTTCGACCAGCGAACTGTTGTTGTCGAAAGTGCGTTTGGCCATGTCCACCTGGGCCTTGGCCGACTCTGCCTGCTGTTGCGCCTGGCGCACGCGGGCCTGGGCGTCGGTGGCGTCGATCCGCGCGATGATCTGGCCGGCCTTGACCGGATCGCCTTCGCGCAGGTTCAGGCCCTGGAGTTCACCTGCCACTTTGGCTTTTATGACAGCCGAGTTGGCGGCCTTGAGCGCACCTGAAATTGCCAGACCCTGCGACAACATGCGGCTTTTCACCTGTATCAGGTCCGTCGCTACCAGTTCCACCGGCGCTTCGGCGCGTTGCGTGGATTGCGCGGCCGCGGCCGCCTGCTGCGCCTTGCGTTGCGCGACGATTTGGATGGCCCCGACCGCAAGCGCCGCGATAACCAGCGCCGCGATCACCCATTTCACCCAGCGTTTCATGATGATTTATTTCCTTTTTTTGCATGCGCGGCCGGTGGCATGCACAGCCCATGCAAAATCGTGTCGATCTGCGCCGTGATGTAGTCTTCCGGCACGATGGGTGCGTTGTTCGGCACACACGCACCGAGTGAATGTTTCCACATCAGCAGAAACAGCATCGGCGCCAGCACGGTGTAGATGCCGTATTTCATATCCAGCCGACGGAACTCTCCGCTGTCCATCCCGCGCTGGAGGATGCTGCGTATAAGTTCACGCCCGGGCTCGACCACTTCACGCTGGTAGAACATGGCGAGTTCGGGGAAGTTGGTGGCCTCGCTCATGACCAGTTTCGAAATACCGGAAGCCTTGGTGGCGCCATAGCGCGACCACCAAGTATGCATGCTGCGTTGCAACAGTTCGGAGGCGGAGCCCTTGAAGGCCTGGATCTCCGTGCGCCACTCGGGATAGCGGCCCGATACGCTGTCGCGCACCACGGCCTTGAACAGATCTTCCTTGCTGGAAAAATACAGGAACAAGGTGCCTTTGGACACGCCGGCTCGCTTGGCGACCTCTTCCGCGCGGGTGGCGGAAAAACCTTTTTCGACGAAGAGATCCAACGCGGCCGCAAGCAATTCGCCCGGCCGTGCTTCCTTGCGCCGCGCCCGTTTGGCCGGGGCGGCAGGATGGTCGTTTACCAAGGAGGACAAAGACATTGATTTTAATGACTGGCGGGTTATTAATGTAGCTTTGCAAGGCGCCCAAGTCAACTGCGGAGGTTTGCGAACAACGGTATTTATCGCAAACCCGCCGGGAAAAG
>JANYBQ010000502.1 GCA_025360705.1 Betaproteobacteria bacterium
TCCCACAACAGGTTGGGCGAGCCGAGGCTGTCGAAATGCTGGCTGAGGCCGATGTCGCGGTTGTCAAAGCGCACCACCCGAAAGCCGGCAGCGACCAACGCATCCACCATCGCCGGCGGCCACGCAATCAGTTGCATGCCCAGGCCCATGATGAGCAACACCACCGGACGCTCGGCTCCCATGCCCGCGCCGGTGTCCTCTACTTCAATATCGATGCCGTTGGCTTTGAGTTTCATGGTGTTCAGGTGGCACCGTCGCGGCGGAAAACCAGACGCTCGGGCGTGGACAGCGTTTTGTCGAACGCATATCCCTCGGCTTTAAAACCCTCGAGCTTTTTAGGGCTGGCGACCTTATGCATTACTGCATATCGGGCCATCAGACCGCGTGCGCGTTTGGCCATGAAACCGATGACCTTGTACTGGCCATTGCGCCGCTCCTCGAACGCACACTCCACCACGCGGGCTTTGAGCGCGGCGCGATCGACCGCCTTGAAATATTCTTGCGACGCAAGGTTCACTACCACTGGCCTTTTGTCGTCGGCCAGCCGTTCGTTCAGGTAGTCGGCTATACGGCTGCCCCAGAATTTGTACAGATTGCCACCGTGCGGATTGGCGACCCGAATCGACATCTCGAGCCGGTAAGGCTGCATCCAGTCGAGCGGACGCAATACACCGTACAGGCCGCTCAGGATGCACACGTGGTCTTGCGCCCATGCCAGCTCCCGGACCTTGAGAGTTTTGGCATCCAGCCCCCCGTAAACATCGCCGTTGAACGCCAATACCGCCTGGCGCGAATTGTCGGCCGTGACGCTGGAACGCCAGGCCTTGTAACGGGCAACGTTGAGATTGGCCAGCGCGCCGCTGATGTCCATCATGTCCGCGACTTGCGCCGCGGATTTTTTACGCATTAGCGATATCAGCTGCGTTGACTGTTTGACAAACAGCGGCTCGGTATGCGGTACGTCCGCCAGCGGGGATTCGAAGTCGAGTGATTTTGCGGGGGAGAGCAGAAACAGCATGCGGCAAAATTATTAAGAGTTGGCGAATCCACCGTACCGTTCGCGCGAACGGCTATTGTCTTGCGGCGATTATCCAACCATCAATCGCGCAGGTCGCCGGCCAGCGACGCCAAAGTCTCTGGAGCTATCGTCACATGCGCGGGGTAATGGGTGTGGTCGCAACCCAGCTTGACGTTGGCGCCGGCCTTGACGACAGCGCACATGGTCGGGGTCAACTCGAAACGCACAAAATGCACTGCAGAGGTTTTTTCGTCGTTCTCGCGGTCCATATCTTCGTCGGCAATCGCATAGATGCGCGCCTGGCCTTCGACTTCTACAAACATGCGGTCCTCAACACCGATCAGGCGCGCCAGTTCGCGCTTGCGTTCGTTGACGTCCGGGTACTCGATCAGCATCGTGGCCTTCCAGTTCCGGCCGTCCGGCATCAACGGCGCGTAGGCGTCGATTTCCTGAACGATGCCCTCTTCCTCGAATATTTTTTCGATACGCAACATCTCCTGGATCTGGTAGCGGATCGTGGTCTCGCTCTCGAACTGAAGATTGATGTGTTCGCCCAGCAGCACCGAGCGCAATTTGCGATGCGCGATTACTTCGGTCTTGTGCGCCTTGCGAAATTTGCTGTACGCCTCCAGGCTCATCAGGTTGTCGGGCGTAATATGACCGGTAAGTTGCATGGCGGGTTCCTGAATACTTGGGCTGACTACTTTAGGCCGTAGGCTTCCCGGATCAAGGTCAGCGGGTGTTTTTGCGGCACCTCGCCGAGCCGGTTGACGTCGAAGCCCTGCGCGATATGGTGGCCGCCGAGCGGGCAGTCGGAACTGATCACGTCGGGCAGGCCGCCATCCTTGTGGTTGGCCATGGCTTTGAACAGCGGTTTGCCAATTTTCAAGGCCTGCTGGTGGGTGGCCTTCTTCACACCAAACGTTCCGGCGTGGCCCGAGCAGCGCTCGTGAGTATGGACGCTGGTGCCGGGCACCATCTTGAGCATCTCCTCGGTTTTCTTGCCGATGTTCTGCACCCGGCCGTGGCACGGAATCTGGTAGCTGATCTTGCCAAGCGACACGGGAAATTCGACTTTAAGCAGCCCGTCGCGTTTGCGTGCCATGAGGTACTCGAAAGGGTCCCATATGGCCTCTTTCACCAGCGCCGCGTCCGCGTCGCCGGGGTACATCAACGGGATTTCCTGCTTGAACATCAGCGTACAACTGGGCACCGCGGCCAGAATCGCGTAGCCGTCACGCGCGTACCTGGCCAGCACTGGAATATTGGCTTCCTTGCTGCTGTTGACCGACTCCAGATCGCCCAGTTCGAGCTTGGGCATGCCGCAGCATTTTTCCTTGTCCACCAGCACATAGGGCACTTCGTTGTGGTCCAGCAGTTTAAGTAAGTCCAGCCCTATGCCGGGGTCGTTGTAGTTGACGTAACAGGTCGAATAAATCGCCACCTTGCCGGGTGTTTTGGCGCCATCGCGCACCGGGTACACCTTACTCCTGGGTGTGCCCGAGCGGAATTTCCGGGTCGCCAGTTCGGGCAGCCAGGCATCCTTGTCCACGCCCAGTGTGTCTTCCAGCAAACCGCGTGCAAGCGCGGTCTTGTTAACCGCATTGACGGTTTGAACGACGACAGGAATACCCGCCAACTGGCCGTGCACATCGGTGGACGCAAGCAGCTTTTCGCCGAAGCCCACCTCGCCTTTTTTGAACTTGATCGCCTTGGCGCGCAGCATGGTGTGTGGAAAATCCACGTTCCATTCGTGCGGCGGCACATACGGGCACTTGGTCATATAACACAGGTCGCACAGGTAACACTGGTCCACGACTTTCCAGTAGTCCTTTTTGTCGACGCCATCGACCTCCATCGTTTTGCTCTCGTCCACCAGATCGAACAACGTCGGGAAGGAACCGCACAAGCTCACACAGCGTCGGCAACCATGACAGATATCGAAGATGCGCTCCATTTCGTGCAGCGTCGCCTCTTCGTTGTAATAATCCGGGCTCTTCCAGTCGATGGGGTGGCGGGTGGGAGCTTCGAGGTTGCCTTCGCGCGACATATTGTCTTCTTGTGTTTTTTGTTGAGGTTTATGCAAGATGTCAGCGACCTCTTGCATAAACCGGCCACCTGCCGTGGCCGGAGAGGAAGTTAATCCACCAGTTCGTTCAAGGCTTTTACATAACGATTCGCATGGCTGCGTTCCGCTTTGGCCAAAGTCTCGAACCAGTCGGCGATTTCGTCATGGCCTTCGGTACGGGCTGTCTTGGCCATGCCGGGGTACATGTCGGTGTACTCGTGGGTTTCGCCGGCCACCGCGGCCTTGAGGTTGTCACGCGTCGGGCCGATCGGCAGGCCGGTGGCCGGGTCGCCGCATTGTTCAAGCCACTCGAGGTGACCATGCGCGTGCCCGGTTTCGCCTTCCGCGGTGGAGCGGAATAGCGCAGCCACGTCGTTTTGACCTTCGATGTCGGCCTTGTTCGCGAAATACAGATATCGGCGGTTGGCCTGGGACTCGCCCGCAAAGGCGGCTTTCAGGTTTTCTTCCGTCGTGGAGCCTTTGAGTGCTGCCATGGGATTCTCCTTAAGTTAAAAAATCGAACATCGCTTTGGGCACAGCTAGTATCCAAAGAGGACAATAGGGTAGTCGCGTTAAGGGGCTGCGTCTAATTGGCACATTCAATGTCCTGCATTCAGTATGCCTATCAATTCGCTAGCAGCCTGTCGGGCTTTGGTGCAAACGAGATTCTCGGCATCGCTTCCAAAATGATAGCGAATTCGCTGAAATCACATTCAGCGCCAACAGTGTCCCAACGTTGTCACGTCAGAACGTCGTAAGTAAATGCTTTGCCTGCCAAATTTGGTACTCCGGTCTGGTCTCGATTGGAACGTCGAACGTCAGACTGGCGGTTTGTTGCGGATTTCCATCCAAAACCGTCATGCACGAAGGCAAGCTCGTATTTGCGCAACTCATGCTTTATCTGCCGCTGA
>JANYBQ010000659.1 GCA_025360705.1 Betaproteobacteria bacterium
GCTTGCTTACTTCGACACTTTGAACATGTAGGTCGTATCGGACGTGGGCCCGATCTTCAAACCCTGCACGTTCGAGCGATAGGCTGCCACTTCGATCTGTTGGTACAGCATGATGAAAGGGCTGGTCTTGCGGAACTCGGCCTGCATCTGCTGGTACATGGCCGTGCGTTTTTTCGCGTCGCGCTCCAGCACTGCGGCGTCGGCCTGCTTGGTCAGCTCGGGAATGTCCCACGCATTACGCCACGCCAGCGGTTTGGACTTGGCGTCGTCGGCATTGTTGGGGTTGCGCGCAAAGGTGTCGGCGTTGGTGTGCGGATCCCAGTAATCGGCCCCCCATTGGCCGATGTACATGTCGTGGGTACGGGCCCGGTACTTGGTCAGCGTTTGTTTGCCGTCGCCCGGAATGATCTCGATGTCGATGCCGGCGCGTTTGGCGGTCTGCTGGAAGTTTTCGGTAATGCCCTGCACCGGCTGAGTGGTGCGCATGTCTATCGTCACCTTGAAGCCATCGGGCAGGCCGGCTTTTTTCAGCAACTCCTTGGCCTTGTTCACGTCCAGCTTGTACGGGTTTTCGGTGCTGGCGCCGAGCAGCCCGACCGGCAAAAAGTTCTGGTGAATGACGCCGATGTTCTTGATCAGTGTATCGCCGATGGCCTTGTAGTCCACCAAATACTTGAGCGCTTCGCGCACCTCAGGCTTGGCCAGGTTGGCGTTCTTCTGGTTCAGGCTGATGTAGTAGACCGTACCCTTGGGCGTGTGCCGGTAGTCTTGATTTCCTTGTTGCTGGCCAGCGCGGCCAGGTCTTCCGGAGCCAGGTTGCGCGCGATGTCGGCGTCGCCTTTTTCCAGCATCAGGCGTTGTGTCGCGGCTTCTTTCACATGGCGGTAGATCACGCGCGCCAATTTGGACTTGGCACCCCAGTAGTTGTCGTTGCGTTCCAGCGCCACGATTTCGTTGGCGCGCCACTCGCGGATTTTCATCGGGCCGGAGCCGGCGTAGTTGGTCTTGAGCCAGCCGTAACCCCAGTCGCCATCTTTCTCGTTGGCCATGACCAGTTTCTTGTCCACGATCGCCGCGATGTTGGCGGTCAGGCAGTTGTAGACGAAGGTTGGGGCGTATTCCTTGTCGGTCTCGATCGTCACGGTCAGTGGGCCGGCCTGTTTGATCTTGTCTTTGACGTTGTCCTTGGAAAAACCGAACTGCGTCAGGATGAAAGCCGGCGACTTGTCCAGCACCACCGCGCGCTGCAGCGAATACACCACGTCCTCGGCAGTCAGCGCATTGCCCGATGCGAATTTAAGGCCGGGCTTGATCTGAAACGAGTAGGTTTTGCCGTCGGCCGACACCGACCATGACTGGGCGATGTCGCCAATCAATTTGGACGGGTCGGCGACGTCGAAGCGAATCAGCCGGTCGTACGAGTTACCCATGATTTCGCCGGCGGAAATTTCGAATACCTCGCCCGGGTCCATCGAAATAATGTCGTCGATCGCCCAGGTCACCACCAGCGTGTCCTTGGGCGTGGCAGCCAGTACGGACACCGGCAATGCAAACGCGGCGGCAATCGCCAGCGCAGCCGCGGATTGGATAAACATAGCTTTCACAAGACTCTCCTTAAGCATTGAAATTACGGGACCAAAAAAGGAATGATGGTATCGCGGAGGCACTGCGTGGAAGAATGTGCCCAAGGCTCCGGCATCGAATTCTGTACCCGGCATAGTAGCGCGGCTATCGGTATTTACCAGTGGCGGCTTATCCGGTAATGCGCAGCTGCGCTTGATTCAAACAGTCCCGGGTAGGCGTCCCACCAGGTCCGTGCCGCGCTGTACTCGCCACGCCCCGGTTGGCCTTGCGAAAATCAACCGCTCGCCAGCTTGAACACGGCGTTTCTTTCCCCGACCTTCAGAGCACGGGCATTGATGATGTCCTGCGCCCGCCATACGCGCAACTCTTCGCGCTGCGCGTCGTCCATCCAGCCCAGTTGCTCCAGCACCTCTACCGTTGCCGCATGCAGCGCGGGTTTGTTGGCATCGATGATCTTGATGGCGAAGGCTTCACCGCGGCTTTTGCTGCCGACTACCTGCATGCCGTCGGCGCCGCTCTTACTGACCCAGTCGCCGCGGCCGGCGCGCATGAAGGCCAAGTCGTTGCGGCCGGTGCCCGACACCAGGTCTGGATGCGCGGTCATCGCGTCGCTCAAGACCGCGAAGCTAGCGCCAAATTCGCTGTCCTGCGCGCCACTGGCCAGGCGGGCATAACCGCGCGCGAGGTGCGCCAGCGGAAAGGCGTAGTTGGGCGCGGTGCAGCCATCGATTCCCAGCTTGAAATCGTTCGCGTCCATGCCGACCGCGCGCGCCACGTCACGGCGGATGGCGGCCTGCAGCGGATGAGACGGCTCGGTGTAGTCGGCATGATCCAGCCCGTGCTGCACGCAATAAGCGAGAAAGCCCGCGTGTTTCCCGCTGCACTCGTTATAGCGCTCGTCGAATACCGCCCCCGCGGGCGGCGCCGCCTGCAGCACGCCGAATATGCCGGGCACAAGGCAACCGCAACGCAAGGCCTTGTAGGTCAGGCCGGCTTTCTCCAGCATGCCCTGGGTTTGCGCAACGTGCTTTTCCTCGCCGTTATGGCTGGCGCATAACATGGCAATCTG
>JANYBQ010000021.1 GCA_025360705.1 Betaproteobacteria bacterium
CTGGCACGCTTGACCCCGAGACCAATTGCCTCGCCATACGAATGGCTGCTATCAGGCTGGACGCATCCGCGCGTCCAGTGCCGGCGATGTCGAATGCGGTGCCATGGTCCGGGCTGGTGCGCACCAGCGGCAAACCTAGCGTGACATTGACGCCTTTGTCCAGGCCCAGGTATTTGACGGGAATCAAGCCTTGATCGTGGTACATCGCGACCACCGCGTCGAAGTCACCGCGTTGCCCCTGCCTTGTACGTGCGCGCATAAAAACCGTATCCGGCGCCCACGGACCGGACACGTCCATACCAAGCGCCTGCGCCGCAGCGATAGCGGGGACTATCGTTTCAATCTCTTCCGTGCCAAAAAGCCCGCCTTCACCGGCATGTGGATTTAGGCCGGCCACTGCAATGCGCGGCGCGCGGCCTAGCAAGGTGCCCAAAGCGTCGTGCGTGATGCGCAGGGTTTGCAGCACATTGTCGAATGTGACGGCCTCTATGGCGGCCCGCAGCGACACATGGATACTGACCAATACCGTCCGCAGTTCGTCATTGGCCAGCATCATGCGCACCGGCAAATCGCCCACCGGTTTACCCAGATAAGCAGCCGCGACGGCCTGCAGCATTTCCGTGTGTCCGGGGTAACCGGAGTGCGGCGCACCAGCCGCCGCCAGCGCCTCCTTGTTCATGGGCGCGGTCACCAGCGCGGCAACGTCGCCGCGCAAGGCCGCATTCGCTGCCCACACGACACACCGGGCGGCCATCGTCCCGGCCGCAGCGCTGATTTGACCGACAGGAATCGGCGCAACTGGCGGGTCCACCTGCAATACCGGAATACAGCGGGGAGGCAGATTCAACGCTTGGGATGGCGACTCCAGCAAGGCAACCGCCACGCCGACCTGGCCGGCGCCGACCAGGTATTGCGCGGCGCGCCGGATAGTACCGATGTCGCCGGCCACAAAACAGCCCCTGGCAAGCTCCGGCGCGTCGCGAAAGACCTTGGCAATGATCTCCGGGCCAATGCCTGCCGGATCGCCTATCGTGATGGCTATCGGTTTGTCCATTTATCTATTTTTACGCCGGGTTGTCGATGTCAATAAACTCGTGCGCCAGCGAGAGTTGCTGGGCGACATGCGAGGCCACCGCAGGTGCGCCATAACGCTCCGTCGCGTGGTGCCCGCAGGCCAGGTAGGCAACACCGCATTCGCGCGCATAGTGGGCTTGGGGTTCGGATATCTCGCCGGTAATAAACGCATCGGCCCCGGCGGCGATGGCTGCTTCAAAATACGTCTGAGCACCTCCCGTGCACCAGGCCAACCGGGTGATTGCCTTATCCGTCGGGCCCACCACCGTAACCGGTCTTTTTAAAACCGTTTCGATGCACCGGCCTAGAACAGCCGCATTCTCAAAGTCGCCGCCGTCCGCGCGTCCACCCAGAAAGCCCAAGTCCTGCTCGCCAAAATGCAGCGTCGCCTCAAGCCCAAGCCGCAGCCCGAACTGGGCGTTGTTCCCGAGTTCCGGATGAGCATCCAGCGGCAGGTGGTAAGCGAAGAGGTTGATGTCATGGGCCAGCAATAAAGCCAGACGCTGTTTCATCCACCCTGTGACGCAGCCGTCCTGCCCACGCCAGAAAAGCCCATGGTGCACAAAAATCGCGTCGGCGTCGGCATGGACCGCAGCCTGAATCAAGGCCAGACTGGCGGTGACGCCTGAAACAATCTTGAGTATCTCGCGACGGCCCTCGACCTGCAGACCGTTTGGCCCGTAGTCGCGGAACTTTTCGGGCAGCAGCAAGGCATCTAACGATTGGGCAAGTTGCAGGCGGTCTGTCATGGCGGATCAACAAAAGCAGGGGCGACTTGGTTATTGCAAACAACTTTGAACCGGCAAGCCGCGTAATTGTCGGCGAAACCTGCGCAATCGGGCAAGTCAAGCCGGCGGCACTCGTGGCACCGCCTGCCGCCTACAATTTAAGCCATGAAACGACTTTGGCTGCTTTTTGCACAGACCGCAACGATCTTGCTGGCGGGATATTTTGTGGTTGGCACACTCAAGCCGGAATGGCTTGGAAAACCCGTTCCGGGCTCTTCCGCAGTGGCGTTGCTGGAAGCGCCAGCAGCAAGTCGGGGCACTGTTCCAGCGGGAAGTTTCAGACTCGCCGCACAGAAGGCTTCTTCGGCAGTCGTGAGCATCAATACCAGCAAGGCCGCAAGCAAGGCCCCGCATGGCAACGATCCCTGGTTCCGCTTTTTCTTCGGCGAGCAAGGCGGCGAGGCGCAAGCCGGCCTTGGTAGTGGCGTGATCGTCAGCGCCGCTGGGTTTGTACTGACCAACAACCACGTGGTCGAAGGTGCCGACGAGATCGAGGTCATTCTCAACGACAGCCGGCGCACGGTCGCCAAGGTGATAGGAACCGACCCCGAAACGGACCTGGCGGTGTTGAAGATCGAGTTGGACAAACTGCCGGTTATCGTACTGGGCAATTCCGATACCTTGCAGGTCGGCGATCAGGTGCTGGCGATCGGAAACCCTTTTGGCGTCGGACAAACCGTTACCGGAGGCATCGTCAGTGCGCTGGGGCGCAACCAGCTTGGCATCAATACCTTCGAAAACTTCATTCAGACCGATGCCGCGATCAACCCTGGAAATTCGGGTGGTGCGCTGGTGGACACGAATGGCAATCTGCTGGGCATCAATACAGCGATTTATTCCCGCTCAGGCGGCAGTATGGGCATCGGTTTTGCCATTCCTGTTTCGACCGCCCGGCTGGTGATGGATGGGCTGGTCCGGGACGGGCAGGTGACCCGCGGCTGGATTGGCGTCGAGCCCAGTGAATTGTCGAATGAACTGGCGGAGACCTTTGGCGTCAAAGCCAGGCAAGGTGTGATCATCACTGGCGTATTGCAGAACGGACCGGCCGCCCAGGCGGGCATCCGGCCGGGGGACGTCATCACGGCTGTCGCCGGCAAGGACGTTGGTACCGTATCGGAACTGCTGTCCAGGGTCGCGGGTCTTAAACCGGGCCTGGCTTCAAAGTTTAGCCTGCAACGTCACGACGACAAAATGGAGATTGAGGTCACACCGGGCGTGCGACCGAGGCCGCGCAAGCCGACGCAATAAGGTGGTGGCCGCCAACCCTGTGTCACCGGTCAAGGCTTGGCCGATTGCGCGTCTTCTTCCGGCGGCGCCTGGGTGTGTTTGATGAAGAACTTCGCGGCCCAGATTCCCGCCTCATAAAGCAGGCACATCGGCAGTGCCAAGGCCAATTGCGACACAACATCGGGCGGAGTAAGGACCGCCGCTATGACGAACGCAAGGACGATGAAATAACCTCTGAACTCCTTGAGCTTCTGGATGCTGACCAGGTTCATGCGCGCCAGCAAAACGACCACGATAGGAACCTGAAACGCAACGCCAAACGCCAGATACAAACCCAGGATCGCCTCCACGTAGGAGGAGATGTCGGGCGTTGCCGCAACACTTTCCGGCGTGAACCTCTGGATAAAAGAAAACATCCGGTCCAGCACAAAAAATTGCACGAACCCGATGCCCGCATAAGCCAGCATGCTGCCGAAAAAGATCAGCGGCAACGCCAGACGCTTTTCATGACCGTACAGCCCAGGCGCCACGAACGCCCACACCTGGTACATCAGCCAGGGCAAAGCCAGCAACACAGCGGCCATCATAAGTACCTTGAGCGGTACGAAGAACGGGGAAAACACGCCCACCGCGATCAGCTTGGCGCCCGGCGGCATATGAGCCCGAATCGGTGCGGCGATCAAATCGATCAGCCCGCTGGGTGACGGCCAGATCGCAAGCAGGACCATGCACACCACCAAGCCTGCCAGGCTATAGATCAGGCGGTCGCGAAGCTCCATCAGGTGCTGCACAAACGGCTGTTCGGTACCGGCGAGTTCGTCTTGTTTATCGGGGGAGTCGGTCATCGTGTGGTTGAAGCCTAAACGAAGTTTCAGTGAAGGCTAACTCGTACTCAAGTCATGTCGCGGCGACGCGCCTTGGTGGATCGAGACCCATCGGCGTATTGCAATACGCGTTGTCGTCAACCAAGCTTTTGCGGCCGGAACCTGGCTACCCGTGCGGCGCCCGACAAGGCTCGGGTCCGCGTTCCGATGCGGGCCTTGTACCAATTGGGAGTAGCACCCTGCTTCACGCGCCAGTGTTTCCCGGGATGCCGGTAGGACGGGTAACTGGAGGGCAACTCGGCAGCAACGGTTTGCTGCGAGTTGTCGGTCATGTTGGTTGCGTCGGCCCAGGATTTTTCGAACTCACTGGCACCGGAATGGATTGAATTCTCTACGTCTTTCGCCGCCCCGACCATTGTCTCTTTCATCTTCTTGAGCTCGTCGAGTTCCATTGACCGGTTGACTTCCGACTTGACATCGGCCACGTAACGTTGAGCCTTGCCCAACAAAGTGCCAACCGTACGGGCCACGCGCGGCAGCTTTTCGGGGCCGATGACTATCAGCGCCACCGCGCCGATCAGCGCCATCTTTGAAATGCCAATATCTATCACAGCAGTCGCCCTTGAAGTTTCAGGACTTCTGCTTCGCTTCCACGTCGATCGTGGTCTTGTCGGCCACGCCGGATGCATTTGCAACCTGCGCCGATGGGACGGATGTAGGGTCGCCGGCGGTCGCGGAACCGTCCTTCATTCCGTCCTTGAATCCCTTTACCGCGCCACCCAGGTCGCTGCCCATGTTCCTGAGTTTCTTGGTGCCGAACACCATTACCACGATCAGCAAAACGATAAGCCAGTGCCAAATTGAAAACGAACCCATAAGTTACTCCTAATCGATGGCAGCAATTTTAGTCGTGCCGGTACCAAGCCAGTGCAAAGCCCCTTTTTATCCGCACCGTCAACCGCGCAACCAGGGGCGGGGACCGCCCATAACGTGTATGTGCAGATGGTGCACCTCTTGCCCACCTTCCGCGCCGGTGTTGCTGACGATGCGAAAACCGCCATCCGGATAAGGCCTGCAACCCTCCTGCAATGCCAGCTGGGGTGCCAGAACCATCATGCGCCCGATCAGTTCGGTGTGCTCCTGACCTACTTGGGCAAAGGATGGGATATGCAGTTTGGGAATCAGCATGAAATGCACCGGTGCCCACGGATGAATGTCGTGAAAAGCGAAAATGACATCGTCCTCAAAAACCTTGCTCGACGGTATCTTGCCCTGAGCAATTTTGCAGAACAGGCAATTCGGATCGTGTCTCAATGCTTCGGTCATAACCACGC
Source organism: Betaproteobacteria bacterium (assembly GCA_025360705.1). GTDB lineage: Bacteria > Pseudomonadota > Gammaproteobacteria > Burkholderiales > Burkholderiaceae_C > CAISIP01. The sequence goes on from JANYBQ010000021.1 coordinate 5,248, forward strand.
CTACTCTACTGCCCGGCTTTGGTTCATCGCAACCATGCCCTTGACAATTCGGTACAGAAACCATAGCGATATCAGCGCCCACGCAATGGCGCCCGGCACATACAACAGCAGGAATAGCGGCGCGGTCAGCAAATACAACAGCCCGGCAAAAATTACCGAGCGGATACGCCAGGAAAAATGGCTTGCCTGCCAGGTGCCGTCGGCCCGACCGCGGTTGACCATGTCTATTACAAGCGCAATGATTAGCAGCGCCGCCCCCGCTTGGGCGCCCGGGATAATGGCTCCGACAGCGACAATCAGGTGCAGCACATAACTCACCCAGCCCACGGTATTGAGTTTTTGTGCCTTGTCGCTGTCGATTGCGGCTACGTCTATCACATCGTTCACAGTTCTTCTCCTTGACGTGCCTCATGGGCGGAAAGCTCGCGCCCAAGCAATTTGCGCAAAGCCTTTTCTTCCATTCCGCTGCTGCCCTCGCGGCGCTGCAATTCGGCCAGTACGGCACTCGGCTTGATGTCGTAATGCGCCAACGCGATCAGGCAATGAAACCAGAGGTCGGACACCTCGCCTACCAGCTTGCTTTGCGCCTCGGTACGATCAAGGCCGGCATGTAATACATGGTCCAGATCCTTGGAGGCCATCACCACCTCGGTAGCCTCTTCACCGATCTTCTTCAGAAACGCATCCGGACCTTGATACAGCAAGCGCGCGACATAACTTTTGTCACGGTCGCCACCATGAATCGCCTTGCGGCTTTCAATAACAGCAGCAAGGCGCTCCAGCGCGTCTTGGGAAAGCAGAGGTGATGCCATTGCGTGTTATTTGTAGATGGCTTGCGGGTCTTTCAAGACCGGTTCGGTAATTTTCCAGTACCCGGTGACGGCCCCACCCTGGTGAAGCTTGAAAAAGCAGCTATGGCGGCCGGTATGACAGGCAATGCCGGGCTCATGCCCGGTCTGTGTCACTTTTAACAACAGCACATCGCTGTCGCAATCCAAACGAATTTCGTGCACCAGTTGCGCGTGCCCGGATTGCTCCCCCTTGAACCACAGCTTTCCCCGCGAGCGGCTGAAATACACCGCCCGCCCAGTCTCCGCTGTCTTTTCCAATGCTTCACGGTTCATCCACGCAAACATCAATACATCGCCGCTGGACGACTCCTGCGCGATAACCGGCACCAAGCCCGCAGCATCCCACTTGACTTCACTTAACCAGTTCATGAGTTATTGTCGGCGATTGCGAAGTACGCACCACTTACGCCGCCATCAAATCCGAACTGGGATCCCACGCGCAAGCATCTTTTGTTTTGCCTGTTGCACAGTGAACTCACCGTAATGAAAAATGCTGGCGGCGAGCACCGCGTCCGCGCCGCCAAGCTGGATGCCGTCCGCCAGATGGTCCAGCGTGCCTACACCACCGGAGGCGATGACAGGCACATCGACCGCATCGCTTACCGCGCGCGTAAGAGCCAGGTCGAAACCGGATCGGGTCCCGTCGCGGTCCATGCTCGTCAGCAAAATCTCACCCGCGCCCCGTGCCACCATTTCCCTGGCCCAGGCCACTACGTCGAGCCCGGTATTCTTGCGCCCGCCGTGGCTGTAGACATCCCAGCCCGGACCTATCGTTTGGCCGTCCCTGGTCAAACGTTGTTCGTCCGCCGCGGACCGCCGTTTGGCATCTATCGCAACCACAATGCACTGGCCGCCGTATTTGGCTGACGCATCTTCAATCAGTTGTGGGTTAGAAATAGCGGCGGAGTTGAAACTGGTCTTGTCCGCGCCTGCATTGAGCAAGCGGCGCACATCGTCGACGCTGCGAACGCCGCCGCCGACCGTAAGCGGAATAAAGACCTGGCTCGCAACCGCCTCGATGATCGGTAGTAACAGTTCGCGCCCGTCGCTGGTGGCTGTGATGTCCAGAAACGTCAACTCGTCGGCGCCTTGTTCGTTGTAGCGCGCCGCGATTTCAACCGGGTCGCCGGCGTCACGCAATTGAAGGAAATTGACGCCTTTGACGACCCGCCCCGCGGTTACGTCCAGGCAGGGAATTATGCGTTTGGCAAGCATGGTGGCCGCGTCGGAAGGCAGGCCAGGACGCCCGTTACCGGTTGAGTTCGTCGGCGCGTGCCTGGGCGGTTGCAAAGTCAAGATCGCCGCTATAGATTGCACGGCCGCAAATAACACCTTCGACGCCTTCGCTTTCCGCGTCGCACAAGGCTTCGATATCGGCCATGCTGCTCAAGCCTCCGGAGGCGATTACCGGAATCGTGAGAGCCTGCGCGAGCTTGACAGTAGCTTCGATATTGACTCCGGACAGCATTCCGTCGCGCCCGATGTCGGTGTAGATAATGGATTCAACGCCATAGTCCTCGAACTTCTTGCCCAAGTCGATGACATCGTGGCGCGTGAGTTTGCTCCAGCCGTCGGTGGCGATTTTTCCGTCTTTCGCGTCCAGCCCGACAATGATGTGGCCGCCAAATGCGGTGCAGGCGTCCTGCAGGAAACCGGGGTTCTTGACAGCCGCGGTGCCGATGATCACATAACGCAGGCCTGCATCAAGGTAACGCTCGATCGTGTCAAGGTCGCGGATGCCGCCGCCTAGCTGCACGTCGACTTCGCTGCCAATATTTTTAAGAATCTTGCGGATCGCCATTTCGTTTTTGGGATGGCCCGCAAATGCGCCGTTCAGGTCAACCAGGTGCAGGCGCCTGGCGCCCTTGGTGACCCAATTTCGCGCCACTACGGTGGGGTCTTCGCCAAACGTGGTGGACTGTTTCATATCGCCCTGTTTCAGGCGAACACACTGACCGTCTTTCAGATCAATCGCAGGAATAAGAAGCATGGTGCGCGAACAGCAGGAGCTAGTCAGGGGCTCCAGTGAAGGAAGTTGCGGTAAAGCGCGAGGCCCTGGTCAGCACTTTTTTCAGGATGGAATTGGGTGGCGAAAATATTATCGCGTGCAATTGCCGCCGTGAAGCGACCGCCGTAGTCCGCTTCGCCCGCGCTGTGGCGCGCAACAGACGGTCTGGCGTAATAGCTATGCAGAAAATAGAAATAGCTGCCGTCTGGAATGTTCTCCCAGAGCCGGTGCGGCGCACCACCATGGCTACTCCGATACACCTGATTCCAGCCCATTTGCGGGACCTTGTACCGGCTGCCGTCCGGCTGGGTGCGCCCGGCCAAGTCAAAACGAACCACGTCGCCACCTATCAGCCCCAAACCCGGTGTGCCGACGCCCCCGTCTCCCTTGCGTCCTTCCTGGCTGTGGTCGAGCAACATCTGCATCCCAATACACACACCGAACAGCGGTTTGCTGGCCGCGGCCTCCATGACGGACGCATGCAGCCCGGAAGCCAACAACTCACGCATGCAATCGGCCATGGCGCCTTGGCCCGGCAACACAACGCGTTCAGCGGCGCGCACCTGCTCGGGATCGGAAGTAACCACCACCTCGTGATCGCCACCCGCCGCTGCCGCGCGTAAAGCCTGCGACACCGAACACAGATTGCCCATGCCGTAATCGACCACGGCAACTGTCCTAACAGCCATGGATCTCGACACGCCCGGTCGTCCCGGGACCCTGCAAGTCGCGCCAGGTGACGCTTGTCAGCGCGATGCTCACAGCAAACCCTTGGTGGAAGGGATAGTTCCAATGGAACGCGGGTCGATCTCCAGCGCGGCGCGCAGCGCTCGCGCGAAGGCCTTGAACACCGTCTCAGCCTGATGGTGCGCGTTCTCGCCGCGCAGATTGTCGATATGCAAAGTCACAAACGCGTGGTTGACAAATCCCTGGAAGAATTCGTGCGCTAGCTGGCTGTCGAAGGTGCCGATCATGCCGCTCTTGAACGGCACATTCATGACCATTCCGGGCCGCCCCGAAAAATCGATGACGACACGGCTCAAAGCCTCGTCCAGCGGCACATAGGCGTGACCGTAACGCCGAATGCCTTTTTTGTCACCCACCGCCTTGTAGACGGCCTGCCCGAATGCGATGCCGACGTCTTCTACCGTATGGTGCCCGTCGATATGCAGGTCGCCGTCCGCCTGGACGTCCAAGTCGATCATCCCGTGCCGCGCGATCTGGTCCAGCATATGGTCGAAAAAGCCGATGCCGGTGCGCAAATTGGCTTTGCCGCTGCCATCCAGGTTGACACGCACGGTGATCCTGGTCTCGGCGGTGTTGCGCGTGATTTCAGCGCTGCGTGATTCACCGGCGACTGTGGGTGATGGGTTCATAAAGATTCTTTCAAGGCCGTGAGCATGGCTTCGTTTTCTTTGGCAGTGCCGACTGTGATGCGCAAACAATCGATTAACAGGGGATGCATGCCCGAAACGTTTTTAACCAAAACTCCGCGTTTTTTCAAGCGGTGAAACACCGTGTCCGCCAGCTTTGCGCCTGAGCCGGATTTGGCCAGCAAACGCACCAGAACCATGTTCGCATCGCTACTGTAGGCGCGCAAACCCGGCATGCGTCCCAGCGACTCCAGAATAATCGCCCGTTGTGTAACGATGTCTTTAGCCTGCGACGCGAATACGTCGATGTGCTCTAGCGCAAATAGCCCACACTCGGCGTTCAACACACTGATGTTGTAGGGAGGGCGCACCTTGTCCATCTCGGCAATTAGCGCTTTTCGCCCGATAACGTAGCCAATTCGCGCGCCCGCCAGCCCGAACTTGCTCATGGTGCGCATTAGCAAGACATGGTCGTACCTCGCAATGCGACCGATGAAACTTTTTTCTGCAAATGGCTGATAGGCCTCATCCATCACTACAAAGCCCGGCGCGGCCGCGATGATTTTTTCAATCACCGCGTCGTCCCACAAATTGGCAGTCGGATTGTTGGGATAAGCCAGGTAGACAAGCACCGGCTGATGCTGGGCAATTGCCGCCAGCATTGCCGCCTCGTCCAATTCAAAATCCGCATCCAGCGGAACTCCTACAAATTTCAAGCCCTGCAGGCGCGCGCTCAGTTCATACATTACAAAACCCGGGACCGGGGCCATTACACAGGCACCGGGCAGGTCGCAAGCCATGGCAAGCAGGGAAATCAGCTCGTCCGACCCATTGCCCAGCATGATGTCGAAGCCTGGCGGAACCCGTGCATAGGTCGCGAGGGCCTGGCGCAAAGCCTCGATGCTGCTGCCGGGATAACGATTCAGTGCCAATGCGCCCAGGCGCTGCCCCAGTTCCGCTTGCAACGCAGGCGGCAAACGGTGCGGATTTTCCATCGCATCCATTTTGAACAAACCGGTTGAATCCTGGACCGCATAAGCGTGCATGGACACGACATCCCGGCGTAGGCGGCGGTCAATCAAACTTTGTAACGGGAGACGCGAACCGGTCATGCGCGATCAAGAGGAAAACATGAAAGGGCGGTACGGCAATAGTCGCGTTAAACGAAGCTAACAGGTGTAGGCCGTGGTCAAGGCATTCACCAATACAAGCTCCACCGGCATGTCGGCCTCATAAAGGCCGGCGTTACGTTTGAGCTCGGCGTAGAACAGCGATCTGGCCATACGTGGCTCAAGCCGACGCCCACTCAGGCAGATCAAGGCCTTGCCGCCGGCGCGGACCGTCTGGGTACTGGCCTCCATGGCACCTTCCATGGCACCAATCAGATAGTACTGAACGTACTCCGGTCCCTGCCGCTTGTCGGACTTCTCCAATGCGCGCAGTTCCCGAATACTCATGGCATTGGCGGCGCCGGCGAGTGTCAACCAGCACACGCTTACCGCGATAAAAAGCCAAGGCCACGAGCCGCCGGTTCGCGGCAGAACTACCAGTTCGCGAATCAACCGCATGGCACTCATTTCAACCTCATTTCCGCTGCACGCGCATGGGCTTGCAAACCTTCTCCATAAGCCAGTTCGGCGGCAACTTTGCCAAGCCTGCGTGCGCCTGACTCGCTGACTTCGATCAGGCTGCTGCGTTTCTGGAAATCGTACACACCCAGAGGACTGGAAAAACGCGCCGTAGCGCTGGTTGGCAACACATGGTTGGGGCCGGCGCAGTAGTCCCCCAGGCTTTCACTGGTAAATGCGCCCAGGAATATCGCGCCCGCATGTTTCAGCAGCGGCTCCCATTGGTGGGGGTCGCGGCTGCTGATTTCCAGATGTTCCGGTGCTATCCGGTTGCTGATGGCGCACGCCTCTTCCATGCTGCGTGTATGCACCAAAACTCCCCTGCCACCAAGCGAACTGGCGATGATGCCGCGCCGTGCCATCGTGGGCAACAGGCGATCCATTTCCATTTGCACCCGCTCGATGTAGCCCAGATCGGGGCACAGCAAAATGCCCTGCGCAAGTTCGTCATGCTCGGCCTGGCTGAACAGGTCCATCGCCACCCAATCCGCCGGCGTGGTCCCATCGGCCAAGACCAGGATTTCGCTTGGGCCCGCGATCATGTCGATGCCGACAGTTCCGAAAACCCGCCGTTTCGCCGCGGCTACATAGGCGTTGCCCGGGCCGGTGATCTTGTCTACTTTGGGAACAGTTTGCGTGCCATAGGCCAGCGCCGCGACCGCCTGGGCGCCGCCGATAGTAAACACACGGGTGACACCCGCAACGAAGGCCGCTGCCAGTACCAGAGGATTACGGTCGCCGAATGTACTTGGGCCGGCACTGCCCGCCGCTGCGGGGGTTGGCACTACCATGATGATTTGCTCGACCCCTGCAACATGGGCCGGTATCGCGTTCATCAACACAGACGACGGATACGCCGCTTTGCCGCCAGGGACGTAAATTCCCACCCGGTCCAGCGCGGTAACCTTTTGCCCCAGCAGACTGCCGTCCTCGTCCCGGTAACTCCAGCTCTCGCCACTGGCTTTTTTCTGTGCCTCGTGGTAGCTCCGAATACGTTGCGCGGCAAATTGCAGTGCCTCGCGTTGGGCGGCGGGAATGTCGTGAAACGCCTGCTTCAATTCATGCTGCGTCAGTTCAAGCGACCCGAGCGTCGCCGCATGGACGTGGTCAAAACGCCGCGTGTATTCGAGCACGGCTTCGTCTCCGCGCAACTGCACGTCGGCCAAAATGTCCGCCACCCGTTGTTCGATGGCTGCGTCTGCAACGCTGGGCCAGTGCAGTCTCGCCGTGAGGTCGGCCTCAAAACTGGGGCTGGCGGTTGACAGACGCGCCGGGGAAGCTGTCGATTGCATCTTCAAACGTGTTTGGGTTTATGAATTCACTGCGGCGGCCAACGCGTCGATGAGGCCACGGATGGGCACCTGCTTTAGCTTGAGCGACGCCTGGTTCACCACCAGCCGGGCGCTGATGTCCATAATATGCTCGACCTCGATCAGCTGGTTCGCCTTGAGCGTGCTGCCGGTGGAGACCAGGTCCACGATGGCGTCCGCCAGTCCCGTCAGCGGTGCCAGCTCCATGCTGCCGTAGAGTTTGATCAAGTCGATGTGTACACCCTTGGCGGCGAAGAACTCGCGTGTGATCGCAAGGTATTTGGTCGCCACCCTCAAGCGCGAACCCTGTTTGACGGCCGACGCGTAATCGAAATCGGCGCGCACCGCCACACTGATGCGGCATTTGGCGATTTGCAGGTCGAGCGGCTGGTACAGGCCTTCGCTGCCGTGTTCCAGCAAGGTGTCGCGCCCGGTAATGCCCAGATCGGCGCCGCCGTATTGCACATAGGTTGGCACATCGGTGGCGCGTACGACCAGTACGCGAACGTTTGCCCGATTGGTCGCCAGGATCAACTTCCGGGATGTATCGGGGTCATCCAGCACTTCCATGCCGGCGGCTTTAAGCAGCGGCAAGGCGTCCTCGAAGATACGGCCCTTGGATAACGCGAGCGTGATCATGCGGCGGTCTTCAGGTGCGTATACGCTCAATGTCCGCTCCAAGTGCGCGCAGCTTGGATTCCATCTGGTCGTAACCGCGGTCGAGGTGGTACACGCGATCCACCACGGTGTCGCCGTCTCCCACCAGCCCGGCAATCACCAGGCCGGCCGAAGCCCGCAGGTCGGTTGCCATGATGGTCGCGCCCGAAAATTTCTCAACGCCTTCTATCACGGCGATCCTGCCGTCGATCTGGATCCGGGCTCCCAGCCGGACCAGTTCGTTGACGTGCATGAAGCGATTCTCGAAAATGGTTTCCGTCACCGTGGCGCTGCCGCTGGAAACGCAGTTCAGCGCCATGAACTGGGCCTGCATATCGGTGGGGAACCCTGGATATTCGGTGGTCCGGAAACTTTGTGCCTTGAGCCGTCCGCTGGACTGAATACGGATACCGCCATCCACCGCCGTGACACTCGCTCCCGCGGAGCGCAGTTTCTCGATCACCGCCTCCAGATGGTCGGCACGCCCGTTGGTCAGAAGCACGTCGCCGCCGGTAGCCGCCACCGCGCATAGAAAAGTACCGGCCTCGATCCGGTCCGCGACCACCCGGTGGCGGCAACCGTGCAGCGAATCCACGCCTTCGACACGGATGTGGCTGGTGCCGTGCCCCTCGATTTTTGCGCCCATGGCGATCAGCATTTCGGCGAGATCGCCTATCTCCGGCTCCTGGGCGGCGTTTTCGAGAATCGTTTCGCCTTGCGCCAACGTGGCCGCCATGAGGAAATTCTCGGTGCCGGTCACGGTCACCATATCAGTTGCTATGCGCGCGCCCTGGAGTCGCGTCAGGCCCTGGCCAAGTTTGGCAATCATGTAGCCGTGTTCCACCACGATCTCGGCGCCCATCGCCGTCAGCCCGATGATGTGCTGGTCCACGGGGCGCGAACCGATCGCGCAGCCCCCTGGCAACGACACCCGTGCCCGCCCGAACCGCGCCAGCAAAGGCCCCAGCGCCAGCACCGAAGCGCGCATGGTCTTGACCAGGTCATACGGCGCCTCGGGCGTTATTAGGCCGCCTGCGTTCACGCTCACCACGCCATCAACATCATTGCGTTCGACCTTGACGCCCATATTGCGGATCAGCTTGAACATGGTCGCCACGTCCTGCAGCCGCGGCACGTTCTCCAGAGTCACGGCTTGCGCCGTCAGCAGACAGGCGCACAACTCGGGCAGGGCCGCGTTTTTGGCGCCCGAGATCGGCACCACGCCGTTTAGCGGGCGTCCACCGCGAATCGACAATCTATCCATGGAGTTTCCATTCAGCCGGCGTGAGCGTTTTCATGGACAGGGCATGTACCTCGTCGGTCAGCATTTTTGTGCCCAGCGTGGCATACACCAGTTGATGCCGCTGGATGGAGCGTTTGCCTTCAAATGCGTTCGAGACGATGGTTGCGTACCAGTGACGACCATCACCCTCCAGCGAGCAGTGCTGGCAGGCAAGTCCGGATTCAATAATGGTTTTTATTTCTTCGGCAGTCATGACATAACACCGGTCAGCTTCGAATTTTGTAGCCGATGCGAAGCAGATACACGGCCATCACGCCGGACGCCGCGGTCGCCGTCCCGACCACTCCAAAACTCAGCCACGGCGACACGTCGCTCAAACCGAAAAAGCCGTAACGAAATCCGTCGACCATGTAAAAGAAGGGGTTCAGATGGCTTACGCCCAGCCAGAACGGGGGCAAAGATTTGATTGAATAGAACACGCCGCTCAGGAATGTCATTGGCATGATGATGAAGTTCTGGAACGTAGCCAGCTGGTCGAACTTCTCGGCCCATAACCCCGCGATAAGGCCCAAGGCGCCCATCAGGGCGGCACCCAGCAGGCCAAATACAAGGATCCAGAGCGGCGCCACAAAACTCGGGTGGATGAAAAGCGTGGTGACGATCAGGACGCCGGTCCCGACCACCAGTCCGCGCACCACCGACGAAGCTACATAGGCAAAAAACCAGTTCCAGTGCGACAACGGTGTCAGCAGCAAAAACACCAGGTTGCCCATGATCTTGCTCTGGATCAGTGACGAAGAACTGTTGGCGAACGCGTTTTGCAACACACTCATCATCACCAGCCCCGGCACCAAAAAGGCGGTGTAGGCGACCGTGCCGTATACCTTTACATGGTCTTCCAGCACGTGGCCAAAAATCAGCAGATAAAGGACCGCCGTAAGCACCGGCGCGGCGACCGTCTGAAAACCCACTTTCCAGAAGCGCGACACTTCCTTGTAGAACAACGTTTGCCAGCCGGTCATGCCGCTTGTGTCCAACGCGAGTTCCCACAGCGCCGCCCGGAACAAACGCTTTTCACGCCGCGATCCCGGCCGCGGTATCGCGGTGCTGGGTCATGACTTCCAGGAACACGTCCTCCAGGTCGGCCTTGCGGATTTCTACATCTTCCGCCTGCAGGCCGGCCTGCCGTACGGCGCTGAGGTAGTTCTCTATTTCAAGTGCGTCATGCGCCGGAAACTGCACGATGCGGCCGGTAATGCGGGCCTTGACGGCAAGCGCCTGGGGTAACTCGGCGTCCAGCTTGAAGCGCAATATATTGCTGGATGCGGATTTGAGCAGCGCACTGGTGCGGTCCAGCGCAACTACGCGTCCCGACTTGAGCATCGCAATTCGGCCGCACAGAGCTTCAGCTTCTTCCAGGTAATGGGTAGTCAGCAAAACGGTATGGCCCTGTTTATTGAGTTTGGCAATGAAGTGCCACAAGGTCTGGCGCAGTTCGACGTCGACGCCGGCGGTCGGCTCGTCGAGCACGATCACGGGAGGCTTGTGCACCAGCGCCTGCGCCACCAGCATGCGACGCTTCATGCCACCCGATAGTTGGCGCATATTGGACTGCGCCTTGTCGGCCAGGCCGAGACTGTCGAGCAACTCATCGACCCAGGCATCGTTGTTTTTGACGCCGAAGTAACCCGACTGGATACGCAAGGCCTCGCGTACGTTGAAAAAAGGATCGAAAACCAGTTCCTGCGGGACTACGCCCAGCTTGCGGCGAGCTGCCGCGTATTCCGTCTGCACGTCGCTTCCCAGCACCAGCACCCGGCCTTGCGTCGGGCGCGTGAGGCCGGCAAGGATGCTGATCATGGTGGTTTTGCCGGCGCCATTGGGGCCTAGAAGCCCGAAGAATTCGCCCTGTTCTATGTCCAGGCTGACGCCGTCAAGTGCCAGCAATGCGTTGTCTTTGGAACCGCGAGAAGAAGGATAGGCTTTAGAGACCGACTGGAAGGATATGGCAGGCATGGGAGTCGGCCATTTTAGCGGGTCCCTCAGGATGCTGGCAGCAGCTCGGCAATTCCATAAAGGCCCGCCAGATCGCGCAATCGCCCGGGCAAAGCGCGAACAACCACGCGTTTTCCGAGCGCAAGACTGGCGCGCCGAAACTCAAGCAATACCGCCAGCGCTGCCGAGTCGAACCGGACCAGCGCGCTTGCGTCCACCACCACGGTAGACCCCGGCTCCGCGCGTAATCCCTGGACCAGCATTTGCAGGCACCCGCTGGCCTGCACGCGCGTTAAATCAACTGGCAGTACCAACAAGTCAAGCCTTTTTGGCGTTGGACTTGTTGCGCTCGCTTAGCGTATTTATCAGCCCGTCCAATCCCTTGGCATTGATCACCTCGGCAAACTGGCTTCGATACGTTTCCACCAGCCAGACCCCCAGTACATTAAGGTTGTAAATCTGCCAGCCCCCGCCTTGTCCAGACGTCTTTTCCAGCCGGTAATCGAGCTGAATCGGGTCACCCCGGCCTTTCACTTCGGTACGGACCACCACTTCCTTGTCGTCGGCGGCCGCGCGTAGTGGCTTGACGGTAATCGTCTGGTCGCTGACCTGGGCCAACGCACCGGCGTAAGTGCGCACCAGCAGCGCTTTAAATTCTTCCTGCAAGCGCTTTTGCTGATCCGGCGTCGCCTTCGACCATTGCGGCCCGACTGCAGACGCCGTCATGCGCTGGAAATTGACGTTGGGCATGATTTTTTCGTCGACCAGCGTGACGATGCGCGACACATCGCCGGTCTGTATCGACTTGTCGCCCTTGATGTTGTTCAATACATCCGTCGAGAGGCGTTTGATCAGTACGTCGGGCGCTTCGTCAGCGGCCAACGCCGGCAACACGGACAAGCATGCGGCGCTGGCCAGAACCAAGGCGAAAAGGTAATTTACGGAACGTCTTTGCATCATCATCTTTCTAATTTTCAGAGTGGGCGCAGGTATTTGGGGCTAAGGCGTCGTTGGTTTGCCTTGCGCATCGTCATCCGGCGGGTTGCCATCAAAAACCGCATTCCGGCGGCGCTGCAAAAATGCGTCGCGGGTAAAGCTGTATTTGTCCAAAGCGACCTCATCCAGCGAGTCGCTGAAGCTCAGCAAGCTGGCACGCGTATCCAACTGATCCAGCACTTTAAGAGAGTTGCGGGTCGCAATAGGGTGCATGTTGGCAACGATGTCACCTCGGACATCGACCGGCAACGCTACGGTATCCCTGAGAGTCGAAGGTCCAAGCAGAGGCAACACCACATACGGGCCGGCCGCAAACCCCCAGCGACCCAGGGTCTGGCCGAAATCTTCGCGATGTCGCTCGATGCGCATCTCGCTGGCAACGTCGAAAATCCCGCCGACTCCCATCACCGTATTCACGCTGAAGCGCATGAAATTGTCGGCCGCCGAGATCGGTTTGAACTGCAGCAGACTGTTGACGAACGACCAGGCGTCATCCAGATTGCCGAAAAAATTGGTAACCCCGGCACGGACCAGTGCGGGGGTGACGTTCCGGTAGACCGTGGCGGCGGGTTTGAATATCGCTTTGTCCGCGGCGTCGTTGAACGAGAATACGCTCCGATTGAAAGGCTCCCACGGATCGCGCGGATCTGCATCCGAACGGGTAGCACAACCACAAACCGTGGCTATTACCAGCGTACTGAATATGGCCCGACGCGCTGATTGAAACGCCGATGCCGGGCACGAAACTGACGTCATTTCTTGTCCTTGCTACCTTGGGATGCGCTTCCATCGGCAGCCTTGTTGTATAAAAATTGGCTGATCAAATTCTCAAGCACGACCGCCGACTGGGTATTGGAAATGGTATCACCGGCAAGCATGGGCTTCACGTCGGCGCCCGGCTCAAGACCCAAATATTGCTCACCCAGCAAGCCACTTGTAAGAATCTTCAGCGAACTGTCCTTGGGAAACACGTAACGGCTTTCGAGCGCCATCGTCACGCGAGCCTGAAAGGACTTGTCGTCAAAGGCTATCGATTCAACCCGACCGATCAAAACACCGGCACTGCGCACCGCGGCCTTGGGCTTAAGCCCTCCCACATTGTCGAATTTGGCATCCAGGCGATAGGTTTGCTGGAAATTCAAACTGAGCAGATTAGCCGACTGGAGGGCCAGGAACAGGATTGCCGCGGCACCCACCAGCACGAACAAGCCGACCCAGACATCATTCTTTGAGCGTTGCACATGTACTCCTAAATTTAAAACTTCCCGCAATGCTTTCAAAGGCTGAACATCATGGCGGTCAGGATAAAGTCCAGGCCCAATACAGCCAGCGACGCGACCACCACCGTACGGGTCGTGGCCCTGGAAACACCTTCCGGGGTTGCCTGCGCCTCGAAACCCTGAAAAACCGCGACAAATGTCACGGTAATTCCAAACACCAGGCTTTTTAGGACGCCGTTGCCCACGTCGCGCCAGACATCCACGCCACCCTGGATCTGGCTCCAGAAAGAGCCCGCATCGACTCCTATCATCAGCACACCCACGATCCAGCCGCCGATGATGCCGGTGGTGCTGAAGACCGCAGCCAGCAGGGGCATGACGATGACACCGGCCCAGAAGCGCGGCGCCAGAATACGCCGCACCGGGTCTACCGCCATCATTTCCATGACGCTGATCTGCTCGCCGGCTTTCATAAGCCCGATCTCGGCCGTCAATGCGGTGCCGGCGCGCCCCGCGAACAAAAGCGCACTCACCACCGGACCCAGCTCACGTACCAGGCTAAGCGTCACCAACAGGCCAAGGGCTTCGGCCGAGCCATAACGCTGTAGTGTGTAGTACCCCTGCAACCCGAATACAAAGCCAACAAACAAACCTGACACCGCAACGATCACCAGCGAGTAGTTGCCCAGAAAATGAATCTGGTCGCGAATCAGGCCGAAGCGCCGGAAACTTGGACCTGCCAAGGCGAACAGCCGCCCGAACAGCCGGGCGCCGTGGCCGAGATCGGACAGCCTGGAACGAACCGCAAACCCGACGTCGGCCGGTCGGTACCAAGTCATGCCTGCATTCCCGATCGCGATGCAGGCAACGTTGTCTCCAGCCCGGATCCGAAATCCTGCTCGATCGATGGGCCGGGGTAGTGAAACTGCACCGGGCCGTCGGCCTGCGCGTTCACGAACTGGGACACCAGCGGGTCGGCGCTTTGACGCACGTGTTCGGGTGTTCCCTGGGCCGCAATTTTTCCATTGGCCAAAATGATGACTTGGTCGGCAATCCCGAATGTTTGTTCCAGCTCGTGCGAAACGAATACGCTCGTCAATCCCATGGCGTCGTTGAGCTGCCGGATCAGTCGTGCGGCGGTGCCTAACGAGATCGGGTCGAGCCCCGCAAAAGGCTCGTCGTACATCACCAGCTCCGGGTCCAGCACAATTGCGCGCGCCAGCGCTACACGCCGCGCCATGCCACCTGAAACCTCATTCGGCATCAAGTCACGCGCACCACGCAATCCAACGGAATTGAGTTTCATGAGCACGATGTCGCGGATCAAAGCCTCGGGCAGGACGGTATGTTCGCGCAGCGGAAACGCCACGTTCTCGAAAACACTCAGGTCGGCGAACAGCGCGCCGAACTGGAACAACATGCCCATGCGCCGGCGAGCGGCGTACAGGTCAACCTGGTTCAGGGCGCCGACGTCCTGGAAACCGTCGCTTCCGTAAAGCCGAAGCTCGCCCTTCTGGGCCCGGTTCTGGCCGCCAATCAACCGCAGCACCGTGGTTTTGCCGCCGCCCGATGCCCCCATCAACGCGGTCACCTTACCGCGCGGCAAGGTCAGCGAAATATTGTCGAGCACCACCCGCTCACCGTAGCCGAATGTAAGGTTGCGCAGTTCTACCAGCGATGTCGAAGGTATGGTGGCCATAAAAAGGAAAAGCCGGTCAGTTCCCGGCGTTTGCATGATACGAGATTCTCCCCGTATCGCTTATCGCGGTAAATCGCTGAATCCCATCAGGAATTCGTCCACCGCCCGGGCTGCCTGCCGGCCTTCACGAATGGCCCACACCACCAGGCTTTGACCGCGCCGTATATCGCCGGCCGCAAACACCTTTAGCACGCTGGTCGCATAACCGCCGGCGAACTCGGTACTGGCCTTGGCGTTTCCCCGGCCATCCTTGTCGATGCCGAAAGCGTCAAGGATAGTAGCTACCGGGGACACAAAACCCATGGCCAACAACACCAGTTCGGCCTTCAAGGTCTGCTCCGAACCCGCCACCTCGACCATCTTCCCGTCTTTCCATTCGACGCGTACGGTTTTCAATCCGGTGAGTTTGCCTTTTTCGCCCACGAACTCCTTGGTAGAAATGGCGAACTCGCGCTCACAGCCTTCTTCGTGGCTCGAACTGGTGCGCAACTTGATCGGCCAGTAAGGCCAGGTCATGGGCCGGTTTTCTTCTACCGGAGGCTGTGGCATCACTTCAAACTGCGTGACGCTTGCCGCGCCATGCCGGTTGCTGGTGCCCACGCAGTCGCTTCCGGTATCGCCGCCACCGATCACGATCACGTGTTTGCCCTCGGCACGCAGCTGGTCCTTGACCTTGTCGCCCGCGTTGACCTTGTTTTGCTGCGGCAGGAATTCCATGGCGAAATAAACACCCTGCAAATCGCGCCCCGGCACCGGCAGATCGCGCGACTGCTCGGCGCCGCCGGCAAGCACAACCGCATCGAAATCCCGCTGTAGCTGCGCCGGTGTCATCGACTCTTTGGCCCAATTGGTAACCCTGGAGCCCTTGGGCAACTCACCCACCAAAACACCGCATCGAAACTGCACACCCTCCGCGCGCATTTGTTCGACGCGCTTGTCGATATGCGACTTCTCCATCTTGAAGTCGGGAATGCCATACCGCAGCAGGCCGCCAATACGGTCGTTCTTCTCGAACACGGTCACGTCATGGCCGGCACGCGCAAGCTGCTGCGCGGCGGCCAGTCCGGCCGGGCCGGAACCCACGACGGCGACCGATTTGCCGGTTCTGTGTTTCGCGACCCGCGGCTTGACCCAGCCCTTCGCCCACGCGTTGTCGATGATGGCGTGTTCGATCGACTTGATGCCCACCGCGTCGTCATTCACATTCAACGTACAGGCCGCCTCACACGGTGCGGGGCAGATGCGCCCGGTGAATTCGGGAAAGTTATTGGTGCTGTGCAAGACCGTGCTCGCGTTCTTCCAGTCGTTCCGGTACACCAAGTCGTTGAAATCCGGAATGATGTTGTTGACGGGGCAACCGCTGTTGCAAAACGGCGTACCGCAGTCCATGCAACGCGCGCTTTGCGTCTTGGCCTGCGAGTCGTCCAGCACAAGTACGAACTCCTTGTAGTTCTTGATGCGCTCCGGCACCGGGCGGTAGCCCTCCTCCACCCGTTCGTACTCCATAAAACCCGTTACTTTTCCCATTTTTTATCCTGGTTTTTCTGGCGCTGCAGTCCTTGACCAGCCGTCATTTGGCCGGGACTGTTTCTTTTTTCCCCGGAGCGCGCACGCGGACAGGGGCGGAGGACACGCGGTCTCGAGCGGGACCTGCGTCTTGGGACGCCCGGCGCAGAGCCATTTCTCCCAGTGCGCGCTTGTATTCGATTGGGAAGACCTTGATAAAACGACGGCGCGCCACATCCCAGTCGTCCAGCAATTCACGCGCGCGTTTGCTGCCGGTCCACCGGTTATGCTCTTCCAGCAATTTTTTCAGCTGCACGTCGTCAGTCTGGCCCCGGTGCCACAGGCTAGCGTCCATCATGGCCCGTTGCTCGGACCCGGCCAGCACGTTTTCGAGCGACACCATGGCTGTATTGCAACGCCGCGCGAACTGCCCGTCTTCGTCATACACATAAGCAATACCACCACTCATGCCGGCGGCGAAGTTGCGACCCGTCCGGCCCAGCACAGCCACGGTGCCACCGGTCATGTATTCGCAACCATGGTCGCCGGTGCCCTCGACGACCGCGGTTGCACCCGACAGACGTACGGCAAAACGCTCGCCTGCCACTCCGCTGAAAAACGCTTCACCGGTAGTGGCGCCATACAAGGCGGTGTTGCCGATGATGGTGTTGTGGGCCGAGGCGCCGCGGAAGTCGATGCTGGGACGCACCACGATGCGCCCCCCGCTCAGGCCCTTGCCGGTGTAGTCGTTGGCGTCCCCAATCAAATACAAGGTAATGCCATTGGCCAGGAA
Source organism: Betaproteobacteria bacterium (assembly GCA_025360705.1). GTDB lineage: Bacteria > Pseudomonadota > Gammaproteobacteria > Burkholderiales > Burkholderiaceae_C > CAISIP01. The sequence goes on from JANYBQ010000021.1 coordinate 22,527, forward strand.
CGCGCCGAACGACTGGCCACCGGTGCCCTCAAGCTGGATACGTATCGTGTCATCGGGCAGGCCTTCCGGACGTACCTTGGTCAGAGCGCCGGACAACATCGCTCCCAACGACCGGTTGACGTTACGCGCCACTTCGATGAACTTGACCTTCTCGCCGCGCTCGATAGCCGGCCGTGATTTCTCGATCAGCAGGTTATCCAGCGACCGCTCCAGGCCATGGTCCTGATTCTCGACATGAAAACGTGGCACATCGGCCGGGACATTGGGTTGGGCGAACAGCCGGGCAAAGTCGAGTCCGCCGGCCTTCCAGTGCGCTATGCCTTTGGCGGTGTCGAGCAGATCGGCGCGGCCTATGAGATCGACGAATTTGCGGATGCCCAGCTGGGCCATGATCTGGCGTACCTCCTCGGCCACGAAGAAGAAATAGTTGACGACGTGTTCCGGTTTGCCGGAGAACTTCTTGCGCAGCGCCGGGTCCTGCGTGGCCACGCCTACCGGGCAGGTATTGAGATGGCATTTACGCATCATGATGCAGCCCTGTACCACCAGCGGTGCGGTCGCAAAACCGAACTCGTCGGCGCCCAATAACGCGCCAATGGCGACGTCGCGGCCAGTCTTCATCTGGCCATCGACCTGCACCCGGATACGGCCGCGCAGGCGGTTGAGAACCAAAGTTTGCTGGGTCTCGGCGAGCCCGATTTCCCACGGGCTGCCCGCATGTTTTATCGACGACCAGGGCGACGCGCCGGTGCCGCCGTCATGGCCGGCGATCACTACATGGTCGCTCTTGCATTTGGCTACCCCGGCGGCGATGGTGCCTACCCCAATCTCGCTGACGAGTTTGACGCTGATGCTGGCGTGCGGCGCCACGTTTTTCAGGTCGTGGATCAATTGCGCCAGATCTTCGATCGAATAGATGTCATGGTGGGGTGGCGGCGAAATCAAACCCACGCCCGGCACCGAATAGCGCAGCCGGCCGATGTATTCCGACACCTTGCCACCTGGTAGTTGGCCGCCCTCGCCCGGCTTGGCGCCTTGCGCCATCTTGATCTGGATCTGGTCCGCGCTGTTGAGATATTCGGCCGTAACGCCGAACCGGCCGGACGCCACCTGTTTGATACGCGAGCGCAGCGAATCCCCCGCATTCAGCGGGTAATCGACCTCCACCGCGTCATGGCCCATCACGTCACCCATGGTCTGGCCCCGCGTGATCGGTATGCCCTTGAGTTCCTGGCGGTACCGCGCCGGATCTTCACCACCTTCGCCGGTGTTGCTTTTGCCGCCCATGCGATTCATGGCTACTGCCAAAGTTGCATGCGCTTCGGTGGAAATCGAGCCCAGCGACATCGCACCGGTGGCAAAACGTTTGACGATTTCGCTGGCAGCCTCGACTTCGTCCACGGCAATGGCGCGCGCCGGATCGATCTTGAACTCGAACAGGCCGCGCAGCGTCATGTGGCGGCGCGACTGGTCGTTGATCAATTGCGCATATTCCTTGTAGGTGCTCCAGCTATTGGCGCGTACGCTGTGCTGCAACTTGGCGATGGCATCGGGCGTCCACATATGTTCCTCGCCACGCACGCGCCAGGCGTATTCGCCGCCGGCGTCGAGCATGCTTTCCAGCACCGGGTCGTCGCTGAAGGCCGCCTTGTGCATCCGGACCGCTTCCTGCGCGATCTCGAACACGCCAATGCCTTCTACCCGGCTCGCGGTGCCGGTGAAGTATTTACCGATGGTCTCGCTGTTAAGGCCGATGGCTTCGAACAGCTGCGCGCCGCAGTAACTCATGTAAGTGGAAACGCCCATTTTTGACATAACCTTGGACAAGCCCTTACCCACCGCTTTTATGTAGTTATAAAGCGCCTTGTCCGGGCCCAGATCACCCGAAAGATCGCGGTGAATGTCGGCCAGCGTCTCCAGTGCCAGATAGGGATGTATTGCCTCCGCGCCATAACCGGCAAGGGTCGCGAAATGATGCACCTCGCGCGCGCTTCCAGTCTCGACCACCAAACCGGCGGTGGTGCGCAGACCCTCGCGCACCAGGTGCTGGTGCACCGCACTGAGCGCCAGCAAGGCGGGAATGGCGAACTGCGTGGCACTTACCACCCGGTCGCTGAGGATGAGAATGTTCTTTCCACCACGGATTGCATCTACCGCTTCGGCGCACAAGGACGCCAGCTTGGCCTCCACGCCTTCGTGGCCCCATTCCAGCGGATAGGTTATGTCCAGCGTATAGCTGCGAAACTTTCCGTGTGTATGCCGCGCGATATCGTGCAGTTTGCCCATATCGGCAAAACCCAGAATCGGTTGCGCCAGTTCCAGCCGCATCGGCGGGTTGACCTGGTTGATATCGAGCAGGTTGGGCTTGGGGCCCACAAACGACACCAGCGACATCACGATAGCTTCGCGAATCGGATCGATAGGCGGGTTGGTTACCTGGGCGAACAGCTGCTTGAAGTAGTTGTACAGCGGCTTGTTCTTGTCCGATAGAACCGCTAAAGGGCTATCGTTGCCCATGGAGCCGACGCCTTCTTCGCCCACCGCGGCCATCGGGCTCATTAGGAACTTGATGTCTTCCTGCGTGTAACCGAAGGCTTGTTGGCGGTCCAGCAGGGAAGGGACCGCGGAGGCGCCTGCAGCGGCAATGCCCGACGGTATATCCGCCGCCGGCACAGGGACTACCTTCACGTCGTCCAGCCGGATGCGCAGGTTCTCGATCCACTGCTTGTACGGCTTGCCGTTGGCTAGATTGGATTTAAGTTCTTCGTCATCGATCATGCGGCCTTGTTCAAGATCGATCAGGAACATCTTGCCCGGTTGCAAACGCCATTTGCGCACGATGCGGTTTTCAGGCACCGGCAATACACCCGACTCGGACGCCATGATCACCAAGTCGTCGTCGGTAATGCAATAACGCGCAGGGCGCAAGCCGTTGCGGTCCAGCGTGGCTCCGATCTGGCGTCCATCGGTGAATACGATGGACGCCGGGCCATCCCACGGTTCCAGCATGGCCGCGTGGTATTCGTAAAAAGCCTTGCGGCGCTCGTCCATCGTGGTGTGTTGCTCCCAAGGTTCGGGAATCATCATCATCATGGCCTGGCCAATCGGGTAACCCGCCATGGTCAGCAACTCCAGACAGTTGTCGAAGGTGGCGGTGTCGGACTGGCCCGGAAAACTGATGGGGTACAACTTTTGCAGGTCGGCGCCAAGGACCGGCGACGACATAACGCCTTCGCGCGCCTTCATCCAGTTGTAGTTGCCCTTGACGGTGTTGATTTCACCGTTGTGCGCAACATAGCGGTACGGGTGCGCCAGCGGCCACTCGGGAAACGTATTGGTCGAAAAACGCTGGTGCACCAGACCGAGCGCGGAAACACACCGTTCGTCTTCCAGATCGTGGAAGTAAGTGCCAACCTGATCGGCAAGCAACAAGCCTTTGTAGACCACCGTGCGGCTGGACATGCTGGGGACGTAGTACTCCTTGTTGTGCTTCAGGCGCAGGTTCTGGATAGCAGCGCTGGCGGTCTTGCGGATCAGGTACAACTTGCGTTCCAGCGCGTCCTGCACGATCACATCGTCGCCACGACCGATAAATACCTGGCGCATGATGGGCTCTTTGGTGCGCACGGCTGGCGACATCGGCATGTCCCGGTTGACCGGCACATCGCGCCAACCGAGCAGAACTTGCCCTTCGACCTTGATGGCACGTTCCATTTCTTGCTGGCAGGCCAAGCGGGAGGCGTGCTCCTTGGGCAGGAAAATCATGCCGACTCCGTATTCACCGGGGGCCGGTAACGAGATCCCCTGAGCCGCCATTTCTTCACGGTATAAGGCGTCGGGCAACTGGATCAAAATACCGGCGCCGTCGCCCATCAACTTGTCCGCGCCTACCGCACCGCGATGGTCCAGGTTCTGCAGTATCTTTAACGCGTTCTTGACAATTTCGTGCGATTTAACGCCTTTGATATTGGCAACGAAACCGACGCCGCATGCGTCATGCTCGCTAGCCCGGGAATACAAGCCGTTTTTTTCCAGATATTCGATTTCTTCCAGGCTAGCCATGTTATTTCCTCCAAAATTCCGCACAACAGCGAATGACTCATAAGTCATTCAACCCTGCCTCACTCGATCCAAAAATATGCCGAAACAATCAAATTTTAGTGCAGTGCAACATCGATGCCAATTTAAATAATTAGGGTCAGATTACATTTAAACTCACTGAAACGAAATTTTCCGTAAATTGGGGACATAAGCTTTTGATGGATACGCAACGCTCGCGGCATTAAACCGAATGGGTTTTCGACGCCACTGGCCGTCCGGGGAGCAACCTTGACAGTCGCCGACCAGTCGTTTTTTGCAGTGCAGCTACGAAGTTCGGATCTCCCAGCGTCCAGCCACTCAGAACCGACTGGGTCAAGGCGGTTTGCTGGTGTGTCGTGATGCCCAGCTGAACCAATTCGCGGTAAGCCGATTCCCGCGCAAAAGGTGTGTTGCCCAACTGCCAAATTAAGGGATGCGCAGTCACCGCCTTATTGGTGTCCAACCCGGCATAGTGCCTATGGCTCGACCAAGCGTAGTCCCGAGCCAGTGACACCAACCCTGAGCGAACCGGGTTGAGGTCGATATACACCATGCAGGCGAGCAAATAACGGTCCGTCTGGATCAACGCCGACCTGTAACGCCCTTCCCACAAGGTACCGGATCGGCCCTGACAGTCGTTGAAGTGGCGCACATAATTTCTCCCCACGGCCTGCATCATGCGTGGAAGGGAGTCCGCGAATCGCGGGGTTGCCAGCAAATGGAAATGGTTGTCCATCAACACATAGGCGTGCAGTGCTACTCCAAATTTGAGTGCGGCCTGGGCAAGCAGATCGAGGAAGACCTCACGATCGGTCGCGGTTGAAAAGATGGGTTGCCGGTTATTGCCTCGCTGGAGGACGTGATAAGGATGACCGGGAACTGCCAGACGCGCAAGACGGGCCATCAAACAAACCCTGACACTTAGAACCTATCCGTGAATAAGGCGG
>JANYBQ010000030.1 GCA_025360705.1 Betaproteobacteria bacterium
CACGGGGGTCTTGAGCTGGTACTGGAAGACCTCGCCCGACTCAACAGCCTGGGCTCGGGCGGTTGCCGAGTATCCGGCCATGTCGTCGGCGGTAATTTCGGCGAGCTTGTCAAAGGCGTCAGCGCCACCGTAATCACCCACTGTTCGCGCAACATGGCGCGCAGCTTGGCGACCGCCCCGCTGGAGCGCTCCAGGTCGTCGCCGGCGCTGGATGCGAACAACACCCCTACCGCCACGAAACTCAGCCAGAACCCGGCCTGTGTCACAGCCCACGGATCTACCGTCACCACCACGGCGCAGGCCAGCGCCCAGACGACCGGCCACGGCCACTGTTTGCCTGACAGGCGCAGCAGGCCCACTGTGGCCAGCATCCAGACCGTGCGTTGCGACGGCACGCCCCAGCCGCTGAACACGGCATACGCCAAAGCCAGCAACAAGCCACCGGCCAGGGCCGCGTGCGGCGCCGGCCATAGCTGGCACAACCGGGCCGAGCGGCGCCATAAAGCGCCAATCAAGGCCGCGGCGAGCCACGCGAACATGGTCACGTGCAAACCCGAAATCGACATCAGGTGCGCAACCCCGGTGGCGCGAAAAATATCCCAGTCGGCGCGGTCGATGGCGTTCTGGTCGCCTACCACCAGCGCCGCGATAAGCCCGGCCACTTTGCTATCCGCCACATGTTCGAAGATGCGGTCGCGCACCGTCTGGCGCGCCAGTTCTAGCGGGTGTGTCCAGGTCTGGCCGAGTTGCTGAGCCGGTGCGTCGCGGGAACCGGAACGCACATAACCGGTCGCCTGCAAACCCTGCTCCCACAACCAGAGTTCGTAGTCGAATCCGTAAGGATTGCTGTTGCCGTGCGGCGCCTTGAGACGCACCGTCATCCGCCAGCGCTCGCCCGCCCACAACACCGACGGTTGGCGTTGAAGATCGGCGCTGTCGCCACTGGCGCTGACCCCCATGCCGGAATACCAGCCGAGATAAATACTGGGCGGAAGCTGCACCGCGGCACCGGCCAGAAGCGCCGCTTCTACCTGAAAGCGAAAACGCACACCGGTCTCGTTGGCCTGCGGCATCGCGGCCACCACACCCGTCACAACGATGTCGCGCCCCTCCAGCGTTGGCGCCAATACCTGGCTGGCGAAAGTCGTGGCACGCCATCCGGTCAGACCGAAGCCGGCCACGGTGCACAACACCGCGGTTAGAAGCCCACGCCACAGTGAAGCGCCTGGCTTGAGAGTGGTCCATGCCAACACGCCGATGGCGCCGGTCAACAAGCCCGCATACAGTTGCCAGCCGAACAAGACGGCCTGCTGCAACTGCACGGCGCTGCCGGACACAAAGCCGAGCAGTGCCGGCAGCATCCACCGGGCTTTGCTCTCGCCATGGGTGGACAAGTTATGCATGGCCCCATGCTACCGCCGATGGACCGCTGCTAAGATGCCGGCAACCCGCCATGCCGACATTGCGTTCAGCCATCTCCCCGCGCCGCCGCTTTATGTGGTTGTTGTGGCTGGTGTTGCTGTTGCCCCTTGCGCAGACCGCCGCGACTTTGCATTTGCTTTCGCATGCCACGGCGGACTTGGCGGGCGAAAGCGGCACGATCGATGGCAAGCTGGCAATCGATCGTGCCCAGTGCGATTTGTGCCTGACGGCGGCTTCGTTGATTGGCGCCGCGCCTCCGGTAACGCCTCCCTTCCTGCCGCTATCTAAGGCACTGCACGAGTCGCCGAACGCCGTGTTCAGCAGCCTCTGGCTGGAACCAACCGTACCGGCTTACCAGAGCCGCGCTCCCCCTAGTCCCCTGCTTTGACCCTTGCATCATAGCGGCAGTCCAGGCGCACGCGCGGACTGTCGCCTTTCATCGTCATTGCGCGGAGATATTCATGCAGAAGTTTTTTTCGGCGAGCCTCGCGCTTGCCCTGGCCGCGCCATTTGGCGCCATCGCCGACACCCCCTCCACCCCATCCCCACCCTCCGACATCAATGCGCTTCGGCAAGACATTGAAGCCATGCGAACCGCCTACGAGTCACGTTTGCAGGCACTCGAGCAGCGCCTCAAGGCGGCGGAAGCGGCCGTCGCCGCGGCACTCACACCCGACGCAGGTCTGACCCCGGCCGCGCCTGTCGCCGCTGCCATCTCAGCTCCGGGCGGCGGCGCGAACTCCTTTAACCCGTCGATGTCGCTGATCCTGTCAGGAATCTACACCCGCACGGCGCTGGACCCGGCGAAGTACGCGATCACCGGCTTCCAGTTGCCGGCAGGATCACAGGCCGGTCCAGGCACCCGCGGTTTCAGCCTGTCGGAATCGGAACTCGGCTTCGCGGCCAGCATCGACCCCTGGTTGCGCGGCGCGGCAAACATTTCGCTGCATCCAGATAACTCGGTGTCGGTCGAGGAGGCCTATATCCAGACCACCTCGCTCGGCAATGGCGTGTCCCTGAAAGCGGGGCGGTTTTTCTCGGGTGTCGGTTACCTCAACCCGCAACACGCCCATACCTGGGACTTCGCCGACAACCCGCTGGCCTACCAGGCTTTGTTGGGAACGCAGTATGGCGACGACGGCGTGCAACTGAGCTGGCTGGCACCGACCGACCAGTACATCGAACTCGGCGCCGAGCTGGGACGCGGGCGTAGCTTTCCGGGTAACGACAACAGCCGCAACGGAGCCGGCATGACCGCGTTCACGGCGCATACCGGGGGTGACATCGGTGTCAGCCACAACTGGCGTGCCGGCCTGTCGGTACTCAACGCCAAGGCCACCGGCCAGGGCTTGGCAGTGATGGATTCGGGCGGCAGTCTGGTCAG
>JANYBQ010000048.1 GCA_025360705.1 Betaproteobacteria bacterium
CTCGCGCCTGCCGACGAAGATGTCCGTCTCGGTCTCGATCCGGTTGCGGTAGACGAGAAAGCGAAGGTCCACCTGTACTTCCAGCCCATCTCCAGACTGACGCACGAGGTTCACGTTCGAAACCATGTGTGAAGTGCGGGAGAGTGGTTCCTCGGCCCAGTGCACGCCGGACTCGATCTGGCGCACGCGTTGCTCCAGCGTAAACTTGTCCTCGTCGTACCAGCTAATATCCTTGCCTTCCACGGTTTGCGCCTTGTCCTGTTCCGAGTACCGAACATTGCGCTGCATCGGCATGAAATAGCGGATGTCGTCGGTCAGCAAATCGAGCCATGCGGAAAATCTGCGGGTGTCCAGCAGGTTGGCCTCGTGGAATAGAAGCTCTTCGATCTCTCGCACCAAAAGAAGGCGCTCCATGCGGTCGGTATGGGTTGGCACGTTCCCGGGCATTGTGGAGTGCATGCTTGTCATTGCCCGTGATTGCAATCGTGTTGTGCACGCGGCTGTTCAGTGGAGGGCGTTTCCATAAGCTCAGCCCATCGACCATAAAGCGCGCGCTGATTGTGTTCGCTTACCCCTTCCGAGACCACGCCGAGACCCGTGACCAGATGCGCGCCAGGCGCATCAAATGGCTTGCCGTCACCAAGCTGATAATTGAAGGGGTACCGTCGCGCGATAGTGCTGCGGCAGGATTGGTGCGCGAGGGCCCAGTTTTCCATATCGTCCTGCTCCGTCATGCCGCCAGGCCCGGCATATCGCATCACATAGGATCGCAGGACGTCCTTGACTTGTTGCGGTGCCGATTTCGGAAGCAAGTACCAGCGCCAAGCCTCGGTCTCATTCGGTCCAATAGGGTTCCAAACCGCGATACTGGTGCGGCCATTGGAAAAGGACATATTGGGGAAAAGATTTCCCCCCATCCAGTTCAGCCGTGCGCGTTCGCCTAAACGTCGGCGACGCTCTTCGTACGCCGAGCGGAAATACTCTTCCACCACGGGATGGGCCGGATATTGCGGGGTGTACGGATAGTCACCCTTCCGCAGTACGGCCCGGGCGGCGTGGCCCAACGCCGGCTCCGACAGATTAAGCGTATATGCCGGGTCCTTGATAACGTCGATAGTGTGCCGTCCCTTAGCCTGTGACGGGCTGATTTGCAGTTGATCCACTGAGGCATGGCTCACGTTGTGATAGTTGTCGCCAGCGAAATTCTCGGCCGCCCATTTCCAGTTGCAGGGCATGCGCCACTTGTGAATGCCACCTATCACTTCCATCTCGCCGTCTCCACCGTCGGGCGGCTCCAAGAAGGCATCCAGGTATGCAATGGCGGCGCCCATAGCCGTCCTGAAGTCTAGGCCTTTGGCATCCCAGCAACCCCAAATGGTTCCGCGGTATTCCACGAGTTGTGGAACTTCAATCAGGCTCCAAGCCGCCGTATCCAAGCGGTCTCCGTAGCCTTTGTCCCTTAGAGGGACGGCCGCCAACTGGCCACTCGCGCGGAATCCCCAACCGTGATAAGGGCAAACAAAATATTTGCTGTTGCCGAAGTCATAGCGGCATAGGCGCATGCCGCGGTGGCGACACGAGTTGAGGAAGACGTGGATCTTCCCGTCCATATCGCGATTGAGGATTACCGAATCCTCTCCCATGCGCGACAAGAAGAAGTCGCCGTTGCCTGGGATTTGGGACGCGTGGCCCACGAAAAGCCAGCTACGTGCGAACACCCGCTCCTGTTCCTGCGCATACATCGCGGGATCCACAAAAATGGCGCGATCGATCATGCTTTCGCTCCGGTTCACGGAGTTCCTCGCGGCACTCGGTGCCTGGCTTTGGTGACCTTCATTCATGACGTGCCTTCTGCATGGGTCATGACGTTACGTGCACGCGGACATAAGAACAATCGCACTTCTGTGCCATCTGATATGCATAATCGGCATTTCCGGGAGCGCCTTCCATTTACTTTTCCTGCGCCAACTTCGGTTCGGCGTCGCGCTTTACACCTGACGTGAGGTACAAAATGGATCTAAAGCAATTGCGATATTTCGTGGACGTGGCCGAACTCGGCAGCTTTGCCAGAGCGTCGGAGGTGCTCGACGTAGCACAGCCCACACTCAGTCGGCAGGTCCGTGCACTGGAGCTAGAACTCCGGGCCAGCCTGTTTCACCGAAATGGCCGCGGCGTGCTTCTGACGTCCGAAGGCGCACGCTTCGTAGACCATGCGCGAGGCGTGCTGCATGCCGCCGAGGCTGCCGTCCAAGTTCTCCGCGAAGGTGACCGGCGGCTACGCGGAAGAATTGTGTGCGGTCTCACACCCAGCATCGCCTCGGTAATGCTGCCTGAGTTGGTGCGGCGTTTCCGAGAACGTTTGCCGGCGGCGCAGCTGGTGATAGCAGAGCGTTGGTCCGTCACGCAGAGCGACCAGCTGCGCGCAAGTCGTTTCGACTTCGCCATTGCACACCGCCCCTCTATGCTGCCTCGGGACTTGGAGTTCGAAACCCTGTCCCGAGAGGATATTCTTCTCCTTAGTTCTCATTCTGCGCCGGCGGAGGAGACTGTGTCACTAAAGGCACTCGCGGGCCTGCCACTGGCCCTACCGTCACCGTTGCATACTGTTCGGCGCGAGCTGGAAGGGTTGGCGGCACGTGCGGGTGTCTCGCTGAATATCGTGCTCGAAGGCGGGGCGATGGAGGGATTGCAGCAGTTGGTGGCTGAAGGCGTCGCGCATACCATTGCCACCCGATTCGCCCTACTGACGCGGGGCTGTCCGCCCGACCTTCGCGCTCGAAGGATTTATCCGCCGGCATTAACGACCGAGTTTGGCCTAGCCACTCCTCCGGCTGGAAGTATGTCACCTCTGCAGCGCGCGGCCGCCGACATTGCCCGATCAATCTTCGCGGAGATCGCCTCCAGCAAGCCGCCTGCGTGGGTAGGATATTGACCCCTCACCGTAGCGACCGCGCAGGCTTCGGCAGGCTTCGGCAGGCTTCGGGGTCAGGTCTTGCTTCTTGCCTTAGCCGGCCTTCTTCCCCCGAGCAGCCTTGGCACCCTTGGATTTATCTTCCGTCGTCACAATTCCGATAGGCCGCTTGGGTCGCGGCCAACTGCTTGGCCAGGTCCTGGTGTGTAGCCGCAAAAGCGCGCACCTGCGCGAAGGCCCGCATGATCTCGATATTGATGGCGATGGCGCGCGGACTGTTCAAGACGGACGACAACATTGCCACGCCCTGCTCGGTGAACGTATAGGGCGCATAACGGTGGCGACCCCGGCCAGCGTTTGAG
>JANYBQ010000109.1 GCA_025360705.1 Betaproteobacteria bacterium
TTCAAACCGGCTTCGGCGCCCAACAGCACTTCCTGGCCGAACTCGTCGTCCTGGTACATCGTGCACACCTTCTTGGCGCCCTTCTCCTTGGCCAGCTTGGGTGCGGCCGTGCGCATCTGGTCGAAGTAGGTTGCGGCAAAAGAATATTTGAGCCGATCGAACGGTTCGTACATCTCGCGCGCGGCCGTGATCGGGAAGAAGTTGATCACGTTCTTCTCAAACTGCACCGGCATCGCGGCCAGGTTCTGGGCCGTCCCGATATGGCCCACCATCAAGAAAATCTTGTCCTGATTCACCAGCTTTTCAGCTGCCAGCAGAGCCTTCTTGGGGTCGTAGGCCGAGTCCTCCACGATCAGCCGCAGCTTGCGGCCGTTGATGCCGCCTTGTTCGTTTATCTCGTCCACGCGCAGCAGCATGCCGGCGCGTGCCTGCTTGCCGAAACCGGCGATAGGGCCCGAGAGGTCCTGAATCGATCCCAGCAGGATTTCGGTCTTGCTCACGCCCTGCGGTGGCACGGCCTTCTGGGCGTGGACCCCGGCGGCCAGCGCCAGCGTGGCCAGCATGATGGTTGTTTTCAGCTTCATCGTCTCTCTCCTTCTGTGGTTAATGGGTCAAGGTACATCGCCTCGATCTGAGGCTGGTATTTTTTTTCCACCAGCTTGCGCTTCAGCTTCATGGTCGGCGTCAGCTCTTCATCTTCGGCGCTGAGCTGCGTATCGAGCAGGAAAAACTTCTTGATCTGCTCGACGCGAGCGAACTTCCTGTTCACGCGGTCGATCTCGCTCTGGATCAGTGTCCGTACCTCGGCCGCATGCGTCAGGCTGGCGTAATTGCCGAATGGCACGTCGTTGTCCTGCGCGTATTTCTCGACGTTGTCCTGGTCGATCATGACGATCGCGGTCAGGTACTTTCGTTTGTCGCCAATCACCACCGCGTCGGTGATGTAAGGCGAAAACTTCAGGTCGTTCTCCATCTCGCTCGGCGTGATGTTCTTGCCGCCCGCCGTGATGATGATGTCTTTCATACGGTCGGTGATGGTGAAGAAGCCATCGGCGTCGACCGTGCCGACGTCGCCGGTATGCAGCCAGCCGTCGGCATCGATGGTCTCCGCGGTTTTTTCCGGCAGGTTCAAATAACCGGCAAACACGTTCTTGCCGCGCACCATGATCTCCCCCGTGGCGGGGTCGATTTTCATTTCGTTGAAAGCCGCCGCCGGCCCTATGCTGCCGGGCTTGATGCGGTTGGCCGGCACACCGCTTGCGCCGCCCGCGGTCTCGGTCATGCCCCACACCTCCAGCATCGGCACACCGAGCGCCAGGTACCAGCGAATCAGGTCGGCGGAAATTGGCGCAGCGCCGGTAAACAGCACGCGCGCGCGGTGAATACCGATCAGCTTGCGCACATTGTTCAACGCCAGCCAGCCGGCAAGGTAGAACTGGAACTTGAGCCAGGCACTTACCTGCTGCCGGGCCAGTACGCGGTCGGCGATACGGCCGCCCACACCAATGCCCCAGGCGTAAACGGCTTGCTGCAACAGGCCAGCTTCCTGGAGTGAAATCATCACGCCGGAGTAAAACTTTTCCCACACCCGCGGCACCGCCACGAATACGGTGGGCGCGATCTCGCGCACGTTTTCGGGAATGGTTTCGGGGTTCTCGACGAAGTTGAGCTTTGCCCCGGAGTACATGCCGTAATATTCGCCGCCCATGCGCTCGGCGATATGGCACAGCGGCAAAAAACACATACGTTCGTCGTCTTCGGTTTGTTGGATCAGCGCGTTGTAGCCGCGCATGGTGTAGACCAGCCCGCCGTGCAGATGCATGGCCCCTTTGGACTTGCCGGTGGTTCCCGATGTGTAGACCAGAATCGCCAGGTCTTCCGGTCGGCATGCCGCTACGCGTTGGCGTAGCTCGTCCGGATGCGCGGCCAGATACGAGCGGCCCAGTTCACGCAGCGCGTCCAGGCTGATAACCGCCGGATCGTCCAGATAACGCAGGCCTTGCATGTCGAACACCACTATCTTGCGCAGGGCGGGAAGAAGCGCGCGTACTTCCAGCGCTTTGTCCAGTTGCTCGTCGTCCTCGACAAAAATAATCGTCGTGCCGGAGTCTTCGCAAAGGTATTGCAGCTGGCTGGACGCATCGGTGGGGTAAACCCCGTTGGACACGCCGCCGCAGGACAGCACCGCGAGGTCCGCCATCACCCATTCCACCACCGTGTTGGAGAGGATCGACGCGCATTGGCCCTTGCCGAAACCCATCTGCATCAAGCCACCCGCGATTTCCTGTACCGCGGTGGCAGTCTGGTTCCATGTGAAGCTGCGCCAGATGCCCAGATGTTTCTGGCGCATCCACACATTCGGCCCGCGTTTTTCGACCGCGTTCCAGAACACCGCAGGCACCGTTTCGCCGGCCATGACGATGCCGTTGTCTGGCTGGACATTGCCGAGGTCCCAAAGCTTGTTCACAGGGTCACGCTCGTCATGCCATCATCTCCAGGTCTTCTTCTTTTTCCAGCGCCGCTCGCTGCGCATTCCTTGTTCCTTCAGGCCCAGATAGAACTCCTTGATGTCGTCCTTCTCGCGCAGCCTGGCGCAGGTGTCTTCCATCACGATGCGGCCGTTTTCCAGTACGTAGCCGTAGTCCGAAGCATTCAATGCCATGTTGGCGTTTTGCTCGACCAGCAGAATCGTCGTGCCGCGCTCGCGGTTGATGCGCACCACGATTTCGAAAATCTCCCTGGTCAGCTTGGGCGACAGGCCAAGGCTGGGCTCATCGAGCAGGATCAGGTCCGGGTTGGCCATGAGTGCACGCGAGATCGACAACATCTGCTGCTGTCCACCCGACAACAGTCCCGCGTCCTGGGCGTTGCGCTCTTTAAGAATCGGAAAATAAGCGAACACCGACTCCATGTCTTTCGCCACGCCGTCGCTGTCGCTGCGGGTGTAGGCGCCCATTAGCAGATTGTCGCGCACGCTCAACAGCGGGAACATTTCGCGGCCTTCGGGTACGTGACTCAAACCCCGCTGCACGATAAAGGCCGGGTCTTTGGCGGTGATGTCTTCGCCTTTGAACTCGATCGACCCCTTGCGCGGATCGATAATGCCCGAGATGGTTTTCAGGATAGTGGTTTTGCCGGCGCCGTTGGAGCCCAGCACGGTGCCGATCTCGCCCCGGCGCACCTGCAGGCTGACACCCCTTATCGCCCGGATCGGGCCGTAAGCACTCTCGACATTCAGCAGCCTGAGCACCGGCTGGTCGCTGACGGGAACCGGTGTATTGCTCATGACACCGCCCTGCGCAGCGAAGACACATCGTCGACCGAGCCCAGATAGGCTTCGATCACGCCCGGATCGTTCTGCACTTCGCGCGGCGTACCCATGGCCAGTACGGCGCCCTGGGCCATCGCCACCACGCGGTCGGACACCTTGGACACCAGCGACATGTCGTGTTCCACCATCAGCACCGTGATGCCAAGCTCGTTCTTGATGTCGGCGATCCAGAACGCCATGTCGTCGGTCTCTTCCACGTTCAGGCCGGATGACGGTTCGTCAAGCAGCAGCAACTTGGGTTCGGTGCACAACGCGCGACCGAGTTCGACCACCTTGCGCACGCCATACGGCAAGCCGGCCACCATGGAGTCGCGGTGGTGCTGCAGTTGCAGAAAGTCGATTACTTTCTCGGCCTTCTCGCGCGCCTCTACCTCGGCTGCCATGGTCTTGCGGGTAAAAAAAACTTCGCCCCAAAACCCCGATTTGCGATGCGTGTGGCCGCCAATCAGCAGGTTGTGCAAAACGGAAGCGTGCTCGAACAACTCGATGTTCTGGAACGTACGCGCAATGCCCAGGGCCGCGATGTTGTGCGGCGGCTGGTCGGTCAGTGTCCGTCCCAGGTAATGGATCTCGCCCGCAGTGGGTCGGTAGATGCGGCTGATCAGGTTGAACACCGTGGTTTTGCCCGCGCCGTTGGGCCCGATCAGCGTGAATATCTCACCCTGGCGCACGTCGAACGTAACCTGGTTGACAGCCAGCACGCCGCCGAAACGCAGGCTCAGGTTTTGGGTGGAAAGCAGTGGGTTTTCCATCAACGGAGCCGGTCGGATTTCTGGAACGACTTCTGCCGCTTGAACATGCCTTTGCGGTAGAAGGGAAAGGTTTGCAAATAGGTACGCACCTTGAGCCAGCGGCCGTACAGGCCTTGCGGCTCGAACAGCACAAACGCAATCAGCACCAGGCCGTACACCAGCCCCTGAAGGCCCGGAGCCTGCCCGATTGCATCTGGCAAATAGCCTTTGGTGAGCGAGATAAGCTGCGGCATCGCGATCAGGAAAACAGCGCCCAAAAAGGCGCCGTGCACCGACCCGAGGCCACCGATCACCACCATCAGCAACAGGTCGATCGACTGCAGGATGTTGAACTGGTCGGGCGAGATGAAGTGCAACTTGTGCGCATACAGCGCGCCGGCGAAACCTGCGAGCGCCGCGGAGATCGCAAATGACAAAGTCTTGTAACGCGCCAGATTGATGCCCATGCTTTGTGCCGATATCTCCGAGTCGCGAATGGCCACAAAGGCACGTCCGGTGGAAGAACGCAGCAGGTTCAGGATGCCCAGCGTTGCGGCAACCGTGATGACCAGGCACAGCAGATAGAACTCTTCGGCCGAGCCCAGACTCCAACCGAATATATCGGGTGCCTTGACGCGCATACCCGCGTTGCCGCCGGTGACTGAATCCCAGCGGGCAAACCCCTCTTCGACGATAAAGCCGAACGCGATGGTGGCGATGCCCAGGTAAATGCCCTTGACGCGTAAAGCCGGCAGGCCAACCACCACACCCACTGCCGCCGACAGCAGGCCGGCCAGCGCAAGTGCAAACGGAAACGGCAAGCCCATATTCGTCATCACCGCCTGGGTGTACGCGCCCACGCCCAAAAACGCCGCGTGGCCAATCGAAAATTGCCCGGTGAAGCCGGACAGCAGCATCAAGCCCAGACCTGCAATGCCGTAGATAAGAATGAACGTGAGTTGCGCCAGCCAGTACTCGGGCACCAGCCACGGCGCTGCCAGCAGCAGTAACACCAGAAGGCCATACCAGAACACATGCCCGCCGTGTTTGGCCAGCCGGATGTCCTGCGCATACTCGGTCTTGAATATGAACCGCACGTCAAGCCTTACGCAGTGCGAGCGCAGGGCCGCCCCAAGTAAGGCACGACCCCCCTGGTGGGCAGCGCAGTACACGCAGTGACAAGCGTGGGGGCCATATCCCTATACCTTCTTGCGCAGTTTTTCGCCAAACAAGCCGTTGGGTTTGACCATCAGCATGATCAGCACCACCACGTAGGCCGCAATGTCCTTGACGCCGTCCGGCGCGTAAAAACCGGCCAGCGACTCCACCATACCGATGATCAGCCCGCCCACGATGGCGCCGGGCAGGCTGCCGAACCCACCCACCACGGCTGCGGGAAAAGCCTTCAGGCCGATGAACCCCATGTTGGCGTGCACAAAGGTGATCGGCGCTAGCAGAAGACCCGCAACCGCTGCCACCGCCGATGCCAGGCCCCACACCAGGCCATTGATGCGCTTGACCGGAATACCCATGTAGTACGCCGCCAACTGGTTTTGCGACGAAGCCTGCATCGCGATACCCATCTTGCTGTACTTGAAGACGGTGTACAGCAGGGCACACAAAGCGGCGGTGGCTGCAATCACCACCATCTGTTCGACGTTGAGGATCAGGCCGTTGACGTTCCAGATCTGGTCTTTGTAAGGCACCGGCATAGTGCGGGTTTCGGTACCGATGCCGGGGATCATGGTGATGATGCCGCGCGCCACGTAACCGATACCTACCGTCAGCATCACGATGGAGAATGCCGGCTGACCGAGGATCGGCCGGATCACAATGCGCTCCAGCAAAAACCCGAACAGACCCATTCCCAGGATGGACGCGATTACCGCCAGCCAGAACGGGAACTCCAGCATGGTCATGCTGGCAAGGCCGGCAAAGGCACCCAGCATCATGAGTTCGCCCTGAGCAAAACTGACGGTCTCGGTAGCCTTGTAGATCAGCACGAAACCCAATGCGATCAGCCCATAGATACATCCCTGGGCGACACCACTGATCACCAGCTGAAGAAATTGCACGCTGTCCCCGCTAATTATTTGCTTCGTTTATATCTGCTTTGGCATGAAATACCTTGAGGGTTGTCCCCGATAGATCGATCGTGGTGGAGGTCTTTTAATTGACCGCATGGTGAACGCGGTGCAAGTCAGCCAGGTTGGTGCAGTCACGATCGTCCGGTTGGACCGGCCCGACGTGCGCAACGCAGTGGATGCGGCGACCGCGCAAGCCTTGCACCGGGCGTTTGTCGCGTTCGACGCCGACCCCCAAACACGGGTCGCGGTGTTCCATGGCGCCAACGGCCATTTCTGCGCCGGCTGGGATTTGCAGGTCGGCGCCCGCGCCTTGATGGAGTCGCCCATCGATGCCGATCGGATCTTGTCGGCGCTGGAGTTCAAGCCCGGCGACCAGCAACCCGCTGGACCGATGGGCCCGTCGCGCCTGATGTTGTCCAAGCCGGTGATTGCAGCGGTCAGTGGCGCGGCCGTGGCCGGAGGCATGGAGCTGGCGCTGTGGTGCGACATGCGCGTGATGGAGGCAGACGCCTACTTCGGCGTGTATTGCCGCCGCTTCGGTGTGCCGCTGATCGACGGTGGCACGGTGCGGCTGCCGCGCCTCATTGGCATGGGCCATGCGATGGACCTTATCTTGACCGGACGCAAGGTAGAGGCTGCCGAGGCGCTGCGGATGGGGCTATGCAACCGCGTGGTGCCCAAAGGCGGAGCGCTGGACGCGGCGATGACACTTGCCAATCAGTTGGCCGCTTTTCCGCAACGGACCATGCTGGCGGATCGCATGAGCGCCTATGCGCAATGGGAACTGCCTTTGGTCGATGCGCTGCACCAGGAGTGGGAGCGCGGCAAGCGCTGCATCGGCGAAGGCCTGCAAGGCGCAGCGCGGTTCGCGTCGGGCGCGGGAAGACACGGGAAATTCTGAGAGTTGAAAGGGCCAAGGTTCCGAAGGTAGACGCGCGTCTTTGCGGACATCTCAGATTTCCTGCATCTCGTTCACGGTGAAGCTGCGATGGGCGAAGTGCCAGCGTCCGCCGATCTTCACGAGACGATCCTCATAGGTGCCATGCTGGCGGCGCGACCGGCCCTCGACAGGAGTGAGCCACTCGGTGGTTTGTACACGGACGCGCGCCGTGTCGCCAACCACCTGGATGTCGCCGGGATAGCTTGAAAAGCTGATGAACCGGTACGCCGCCATCGCATTGACCCAGTAGGCGCGAATCGCCTGGCGGCCTTTGACTTCATTACCGCGGATCGACCATAGGCCATCCTGCGCCCAGTTCATCTCCCATGCATCGGCATCGTGTCGGCACACGGCGTCGCCATAGGTATCCAACAATTCGCGGATGGCGAGGCGGTCTTCAATCGGGCCGGTATGGGACATAACATCCTTGCAAGGAAACGACGTGTTAGGCAGTGGCAGGCAAGGTCTGACGCCTGGCCCATTCTTCGATAGAGGTCAGGCGCACGGGCAGCTCCTTCAGTACCGGAACCATGTCGACGTAAAAGGGTCGTTCGGGTGAATCGTTGTACCAGCTATAGATGCTATACAACTCGCCAATCAGCCGGTCCGCCTCCAGCGACGACTTGCCCTCGAAAACCTGTCGCATGCGCTGGCAGAAATCAGCGATGCTCTGGCTCTCCCAGGTCAACGGCCGTTTCCACGCGCGGCCGAGTTTCTGCGCCAGCGTCGGCAGGCGTACAGTCTCGGGACCACCAACGGCAAAGCTGCGGCCGGCAAGCTGGGGCCGGTCCAGCGCGGCGATCATAAGCGCTGCCAGGTCGTCGTGGCAGATCCAACTCACATCCAGCGTTGGCTTGTGTGCATAGACTATTTTGTTGTGCTTTTCGATAGAAGGCCATGCCCAGCCTTTGAGCAGGTTGTCAAGAAACACAACGGGCTCGATGCTGATCGACGCAATGCCGGAGTCAAAAATAAGCCGGCGCATTTCAAAGCGCGCGTCCTGCGCTGCAAAACCGCGCTTCTCCTGGGGCACGGGCAGGCTGGTATTGAAGATCAGAGCTTGTGTGGTCGGGGAGGCCGCCGCCGCTTTGGCGATCATATGGGCCGCTGCGATCAAGGGCTCGGCCGCCTGGAAGGATGTCGACGGCAAATTCAGAAAAACTGCGTCCGATCCCTCCACCGCCCGCGCCATACCGCCTAGGTCGGCATAGTCCGCAGCGAAGGTCTCGATGGTTATGCCATCAATCGTCCAGGGTTTGGGATTGCGGCTGACGGCAACCGGCGTGTGACCTGACCGTGCCAGAGCCCGCACCTGCGCGCTGCCTTGATCGCCGGTGGCGCCGAAAACGACAATCCGCATATGGGACTAGCAGATGCCCCGGAGCCGTTAGATCATGCCGTTATGGCTCAATTCCAAATTACGCTTGCACGCCTACAGACTGCTCAGCCAAGCCGGTTGGCTCCAACCTCGGCTGGCGCTGAACGGAGACCAGCCTTTGCAATAAGTCCGGCTCGATCCGATAAGCCGCCGCCGAGCGCTGCTCAAGCATTGCCCTGGCAGCAGACATCAGAGCAGCGTATCGCGGGTCGAGGAAAAGATTGGTGACTGCCATAGTGCAGCGCAGTTTATGGCCTGCATTCCTGAATTTCGTGCGGTAGGAAGCACGCGCGGCATCCTCCTACACAAGTGCAGAATTTTGGGTGCACTAAGTCTCTTTTTTGGCGCTCTAACCAACTTTTACACGCCACTTTCCAACCTCCACCCGGCGGCCCAGACGCTGCGTTACCCGGTTGTGGGCTACCACGAATGTGATTAGCCTTCCGACTGTAAATAAAAAAGACCGCTATCAATTAAGTAGCAGGCTTTCTATATCTGACAGAGGGAATTTGGGCTTCCCTCACTCGAAATGTGGTGTGAAAGCCGCATGGTTGCTAGAAAGTCTCTGTTTATCAGGTTTCAGTTACCCGGAAAGTTACCCGGTGGGCTGTGGTGCTTGGACCAGCAACTGGCTGGGCTCGACGCTGGCAATTGCCATTGGCGGCATGTTATCAAGGGCGTGGGCTCGGATTGCCCGGTACAGCGCTTTCGACAGAACACCTCTGCGCGCTTTGCGCCACGCAAGCCCTCGAACGCTGCCACCCTCACCACCGCCCTCGAACGCGTCGCCAGCGTCGATCTGGTGGCGATGTGGGCGGGTTTGCTCGTGAGGCATGGACCGCCGGTAGCGGTCTACAATAAATTCCTGAGGTTTGCCCCATGCCCACATCCCATCTGTCCGAATCGCCTTCCAAGCCCGCGAAACGACCCGTCGCAGGCCGCCCCACGCGCGTCCGCAAGATGATCCGCTTCGAAATGGGCGCGCAAGACGCAACGGTGATCAGGACCGGCGGCACAAAGGCAGACGTTTCGGCCGCGTTGACCTGGTTTGGCAAACACGCCCGGCGCCTGGCCAAGAACCCACCAACTGAATCGGGCGGGCAACTGATTCGCAAACTGCGCAACGGCACCCTGAAAGCGTGAACGTCGTAATCGACGCCAGCATCGCGCTGGATCTGTTCACCACACCCAGCCAAAGTCCCGCCCAACTCAGGGCAATTGCTCTTTTCGAGGGCATCGCCGACGGCACGGTCATCGCCTCCGTGCCCGACCATTTCAGCATCGAGGTGGCCAATGCAGCACTGAAGTACCAGCGCCGGTACAACACGCTGGTGAAGCCCCGCCAGGCGATCGAATTCCTGGGTCACCTGGAGGCGTTCCCGATTGACTATGTCGGTTACGTCCTCAGCCCCAAGCGGGTGGGCGAGTGGGCCGCGGCAATGAACTGCTCCGCCTTCGATGCCGTCTACGTGCACCTGGCGCGCGAACTGGATGCCAGCCTCGCCACGTCCGACAAGGGCCAGAAGGCCGCAGCCGCCGGATTCAGGGTGTCGCTGTGGGAAGTGCCGGCATCGGCTGACTGACGGTCAACCGCGCCGCGCGAGCCCACAGGCAGGGGTGGCCTGACCAAGCCCGCGAGGCGCATCCACAGCGGCCGCGCTGGCGCCGGCTGAGGCCACAACGGCAACGGGGCATAGCTGATCGGCGCGACGCTCCCCAGAGGTTTCCGGCCAGGCATGAAAAAACCGCCCGAAGGCGGCTTTAGGTGGATCGCGGGCCCTGTCTATACGCCTCCCCTCTGCGCCACGAACTCCAGCGCGGCTCGATCACGAGATAACGGACGGAGTGCAGGCCCGCTGCGACGCAGGGCATGCTGGCCAGGCTGTACTTGCCGTTGCCGAACACACCGCCATAGATCGGCCGATAGCGCAGGGCAACGGCGCTCACGTTGGACCCCGTGGCGTGGGCTTATTGGTAGCGGACAAGGCGATGTACTCCTCAGTGAAAAAGCCCGCACGCGGCGGGCTGGTGGTGGGGCTGGTGGTGGGTGGCTACGTCGGGTCCTCAATCCATACCTCGGTCAGCAACTGGCGCTGTTCCGTCGCCGATATGGGGCGCTGGTCAACGATGCGCTCGATCACCTTGGCCAGCCGCAGGATGCGATCGGTAATGCCGCGCGGGACGTAGTGGTCGCCGATTGGGGCCAGGTCAGGAATAAGTTTTGCAAGCGCCACGATTTCCTGAATCGCCTCCAGAGCGATATCCATTGAGGCTTCGAGAGGGGTCGTATCAGCCATGGGGCACCTCTCCCGTCGCCGGCTCCTCAATCCAACCATAGCTCGGCGCCAGCAGCCAGTCCTCCGCGCCACCTTTGACCTCCGGACCGTTCCCCGTGAGCTTTGCGCCTCCCAGGTCCGCCATCCAGCCCAGGCGGGCGACCAAACGTCGCATGACGTTGATCTGCAAAAGAAGTTTTTCAACGTCGTCAGCGCCTGGTTGTTCCCCGTAGAAGCACAGGGTGTCGATCTCGCTCGCGCCGGCGGCGATATGCTCAAAGAGCGCAATGGCTTGCTTGAGTTGGACCGCAGACGGTGTGAAGGGCGCATTCTGCGCAGTAGTGCGACCGCTCATGCTGGCACCGCCTTCCTGCGCCGTGGCTTGGCCACCGGGTTGCGCCTGGCTGCCGAGTCCTCAATGCCACCTTCGTCGTCGCGCAGAGGTTGAAGGTGAGTGTCACTGATGACGACCGTTCGATGCGGGTCACAGATTGCGTCGTCAACAACTCTTCGGCTTGCCAAGAGGCCAGACAGCGACGTCACCACCCATGGTCCGCCGCTCTCTTCCCAAATGACGCCATGCAACCGTTCGTTGGCAACGTAGACACGTTCAACTACCACTATTTTTCCAACATTGAACCCTCGAACCACGCGGGCGCGGTCACCCGGTTTACAACGCAGCTTCGTCGGCATGGATTTGCGGGCGCTCATGATGCGCTCCCGGTTGCAAGAACAGCCTCGCCGCAGACCTGTTTGAGCAACGTTGCCGCACGCGTGGCGCGAGACGTGGCTGCCCATACATTTGCGGGCAACGCACCAGGCTGGCGCACGAAGTGCAGCGCCATGGTCAGCGCGTTCTCGATGACGGCTTGTCGCTGCGGCGTGAGCCATTCGGGCGCGTTTTTGTGCGCATTTAATGCCTGCTGACGAACGGCCGCAGCCTGCACGGCGCGAACGGCGGCCGCGTGGATGTTGTTCGGCGCTTCGTTCTGCCGGATGTTGTACAGCTCCAGTGCGAGCGCGCTGTCAATGTCCACCACGTGTTCGACCTTGTGGCTTGTGCGCGTAATTTCCGGGGTCGGTGCAGTTGCCTGCGGGTTGCGGCCGGCCTGTCGGCTGGCCAGGTGGATTACTGTAGGCATGGTTTCGGACTCCTTGTTGAGACTGAAAACCACCCGCCCTGTTTTCCAGCAAGGCGAATGGACTGGATGTGAAAAACACGGAACAAGCCGTGCGCCGTGCGTTACCGCTTTGGCCATCCAGTCCAACCAGTTGGCGCGCGCGCAAGGCGACGCCGTATGTTCAGACGTGACAAAACCTCGCTGTCGGGGAGGTTGCACCGCTTGTTCTTGGTGTTTTTCAGGCACCGGGCCCGTGAGGGCTTGAGGGGATTCTATACCCAGTACTTCTCGATGTGCTTGGCAAGCTGAACGCGGCTGAGCTCCTCAAGTCGGGAGTTGGCCATCGCTATGTCGATGGCAACCTTGCGCTGCCGACCCTCGGGCGTAGCGCACGCTTTCACCCAGGAAGCCGTGGTCTGCTGGTGAGGCTCGGCGAGGTCGTCGAGGAGCTTCTTGCGCTTGGTGTGTTCCGCGTCCATGTCCATTTTCTGTCTCCATCCGTTTGGAAGCGGCCAGCATGTCACCCTTGCACAGTCCAAAGCGGACCGTGCCCAGCAGGGTCTGCCCCCTTGACCGCACGCGATTTTGCTGGCACCTTGCCCTGGTTGGGGCAGTAACCGCCCCCACGCAGCCCGTGGGAACAACGAGCGAGACAACCATGAAAACTACCGCCATCCTGATTTGCGCCTTGGCTTTTTCGGCCGGAGCGATTGCAGCGGGTAGCCATGCGGTGCGCGGCGGCGATACGAGATAACCGGCGCACCATGAAGCAGGCTTTGGCGTAGACCCGTCATCATGTTGAGCATTCGTATCTTGATACTGGCTGTGGGGCTGCTACTCGGAAAGGTCGCATCGGCAGCCTTGCTTAGCTGGCAAATCACGGGCGCCGTGGCAAGCGTGGGAACTCCGCTGTCGAACATTTTTTTGCTGGGTGACGTTGTCAGGATCGTCTTCACGTTCGATACCCAGGCCACTGATTCGAACCGCGACATGGCGTTCGGGGATTATTTGAGCGCGATGACGACAGGCGAAGTCACAGTCGGAACTTACATTGCTTCGATTGAAAAGCAGCCCTTATTCGTTGGAAACAATGTAGGCGGGGCGCCTGCAGATGTGTTCGGTTTCAATGGCCTGGATTCTGGTCACGTGCTGAGTGGCCCCGATCTTCTTGGCAGTGATGGCAGGCTCTACAAGTTCGATGGCATCTATGGCCACTTCGCAGATACCAGTGCCAACATGTTTTCGACGGATCTGTTGCCGACCTCGGCTGAACTCTTGGAAGCACATTCCAGTCAACGAACGATCAGTGTTTCCTGGACCGCTCCGTTAGCGGCGAACGTCTTCTTGGCGAATGGTGTAGAGCTGACGGACATCCACCTGGAAGACGTTACAGCGTTGCCAGAACCGGGCACGCTCGCGCTGGTCGTTATCGGCCTTGCGGCTCTCGGGTCTAGAAAGTCGGCAGCGACCGGCCAGCGGCACCGGCAACAGCACCGCCATCTGCAACAAGTGAGCGCGTAAGGGGTCGCTCAGTGAGTCGAGCTCTGGACCCCGCCGTGGCCAATGACGCCCGGCGGTAAGGCGGTGGCCAGACGGCAGGCAGCCATCAGATTACGCCTAGTTGCGCGAAAGCCGTCCAATGCCAATTGGCCGCCAGAGCCGCCTTCAAATACCCGTTCCAGGCCCCGCATTCGTTCCAGGATGTCAGCGGTCAGCATGAAAGGGCTCGGGTTGGTCGCCATGATGGAAATTAAAGCGCCCTCGAGGGCGGCGTTGATCCCTCGCTGGTTAAGAACCAACTGGAACACGTTGTGAACAGTGAGCAAAAGTTCGTCGATCTGTTCACGGTCGGTGCGGGGTGCGTGTTCCATCGTTCTACTCCTGTTTATTTTGGGAAATCAACGTCGTCATTCCCGACAAGTACGAAGAGGCGTACCCTTGAAAAACCCGGGCGGCGGCCACTCCTACATTCGCGATGGCCTGGCTTGTGAGCAGGGTGTTTCCCTGATTCTTGAGCAAGGTGTCCACCTCCAAGCTTGCACTCTTCATGAGAACCTCCGTCTGGTCGCGATACACCTCGCGGCGCAGCGTTGCATTGCCGAGTGTTGCGCGCACTTGGGAGTCGAACGCCTGGTAGACCTGGCTGTTCACTTGCAACTGCGTGCGAGCGAAATCGCTGCGGACCTGCGCCGTCGTCTGGTAGCCGGCCAACTGCGTACGGTAGTTCTGGCCGATGCCCTCATTCATCGCGACTTGCGCGCGCACCACCTCGCCCTGTGCCTCGACCCGGGTCTTGTAGCCGGTGAGCTCGCTGGCATAGGCTGATACGCGGGCGGTGTACAGCCGGACGCCTGCCTCTTGACCGCTGATGGCAGCGGTATAGGCGTCGTACTCGGCACGCTTGCCCTGCACTGTTGCGACATAGGCCTCGGTCTGGGTTTTGAACACGTCCAGCTTGAGCTTCTCGAGCCCGGCCTGGGCGACCACCACATCGACGCGGGTTTTGTAGAGGTTCGCCAGTCCCAGCAACCCGTCGATCTGCCCGCGGTACAGCGCCACTTGCGCCTCATCCACTTGCACCAGCGCCTTCAGGGCGTCGATCTCGGCCTGGAACAGCGTCACGTACAACATTGCCGCCTTGACCCGCGCGCTGTAGATTTCGGCGTCAACTTGGTAGATTGACAGTCGCAGCTTGAACGCCTCTACGCTGATGTTGTAGGCCCGGACCATGGTGTCGACCACGCTGGTGGCGTACTGCACCGCCTGCCCGTTGATCTGCACCAGGTTGCTGTGGTAGGTCAGCGCAGCCGACAGAAACTGCGTGCGCATTGTGGCGGACAGGTTCATCGCCCACTGCAGGTTCTTTTGCTCCATTTCTGCCTGCATCACCACGATCTCGCGCGCGGCGATCGCGTTGTTGTCAGCCGCCGCCTGGCGTGAAGCGCGGATGCTGGCTGCAACCGATGGGCCTGGCAGCGTGAAGCCGCGGCCTGCCAGGGCGTCGAATGCGGCGTCGCTGGCCCGGCGTGCCTCAGCGTCGTTCTTGGTGCGGCTGCGCTCGTAAATCTGGTTTTCGACGGCTGGCGAAAGACCGGTGCCGCCGGCCATGTACGCAGAAAGTTTGTCCTCGATCGCACTGAGCTGGTCGAAGTACCGCGGGTTGTAGGTGCGCAGCCACGCATCGGTCTGCCCGTTCAGTGCGGACATGAACTGTGGTGCGGCCGTGCTGTAGGCGGCAATGAACTGAGCTTGCAGGTCCGTGGGCGCAACGGTGTCGTTCGTGGGCGCCACCGAATCGAACGACGGCAAGGCGATTACAGGCGCTGTCGGCACTGCATGGGGGGTGAGTACCGGCGCGGTCAATGTCGGGTTCACAAGCTGGTCTGGCGCCGTGGGGAATGTGTAGCTGGTGTTGATGGCGGGCGCCAGCTCGTTGAAGCCGCCCAGTTGCGACGGCAGGCTTGGCAGGGTGATGATGGGCGCAATGGCCGTGAGCGTGGGCGTGGTGCCGGTCTCGATCGGGCTGATGGCCTGGAAAGCGGGCACCGCACCTGGCTCGGTGGGCAGCACCAGGTCAATCGTCGCAAGTGTGGGCGCAATAAGGTCGTCAGGTATGTCCGGTGCATCGGGCAGCACCAGTCCGGGGAAGTACACGTTGTTGTAGCCCAGGTGGTCCATGTCGCTTTGCATGCGGT
>JANYBQ010000147.1 GCA_025360705.1 Betaproteobacteria bacterium
AGGGAGAGGCCGCGGGCCTTTGCGGCCACTGCTTTAATGTTTGCCATGTTTCGCTCCTTGAAGTTGGGGCAGCGAAGCAACAGGATGGGTATCGCTGCGGCTAGCAGTATCTCTGGACTTGGTAGCAGCAGTCAATCCGGCGCGCTGCGCCGCAGGTATGCGCGAGCGCCTGCGAAGGCCACGACAAAGGTAACGTTCTACAGCCGCCTATCGGATGCTGGTGGCGGTGGCGGCCGTTTTTAATCCTGCAGAAACCGCACCCGGACGCTTTTGCCCTTGACCTTGCCGGCGTTGAGTTTGCGCAGCGCCTCGTCGGCAATACCACGCTGAACCGCCACAAAAGTCGTGAACTCGGTCACGTTGATCTTGCCGATCTGTTCGCGCGTAAAACCGCCATCCGGTCCGGTCAGCGCGCCCAGCACGTCGCCGGGGCGGATTTTTTCCTTGCGGCCACCCAATATTTGCAGCGTACGCATGGGCGGCAGCAGGGGGCCTTTGCCGGTCGGTGTCAGCCCTTCGCGTTTATGCCAGACCGACTCGCGTTTTTGGTACTGCTCGATCTTGCCGACAGAGCCCATCTCGTCCATGCTGGCCAGGCTCAGCGCCAGGCCCGATTCCCCAGCGCGGCCGGTGCGCCCGATGCGGTGTACATGCACCTCGGCGTCGGGTGTGATGATGACGTTGATGACCGCTTCGAGTTGTGTGATGTCGAGTCCGCGCGACGCCACGTCGGTGGCCACCAGCACCGAGCAACTGCGGTTGGAAAACTGCGCCAGCACCTGGTCGCGTTCGCGTTGTTCCAGTTCGCCATACAGCGCCAGGGCACTGAAGCCCTGCTGCTGCAGGTAGGTCACAAGCTCCTTGCATTGTTGTTTAGTGTTGCAGAACGCCAATGTGCTGACCGGTCGAAAATGGTTCAGCAGCAAGGCCACGGATTCGAACCGGTTAGTGCGCGTGACCTCGTAAAAACGCTCTTCAATCAGGCTCTGCGCCACCGGCGCCTGTACCTCGATCAACACCGGATCGCGCATGAACTGCTGGGCCAGCTTTTCGATGCCCTCCGGATACGTGGCGGAGAACAGCAGCGTCTGCCGCTCCTTCGGGCACTTGCCGACGACTGTCTTGATGTCGTCCAGAAACCCCATGTCCAGCATGCGGTCGGCCTCGTCCAGCACCAGCGTACCCAGCGCTTCGAGTGTCAGATACTCGCGCTCCAGATGGTCCATGATGCGTCCCGGCGTGCCCACCACGATGTGTGCGCCATGTTCCAGCGACGCGCGTTGGCCGCGCAGCGCGACACCGCCGCACAAGGTCACGACCTTTATGTTTTCCTCGGCACGCGCCAGCCGGCGAATTTCGGTGGTGACCTGGTCTGCCAGTTCGCGCGTCGGGCACAACACCATAGCCTGCACCGCGAAACGGCGCGGGTTCAGATTGGCCAGCAAGGCCAGCGCAAACGCCGCCGTCTTGCCGCTGCCGGTCTGTGCCTGGGCGATCAGGTCTTGGCCCAATAACGCGGTCGGCAGGCTGGCGGCCTGCACCGGAGTCATCTCCAGATAACCCAGCGCAGTTAGGTTCTCCAGCGTGGCCGGTTTAAGCGCCAACGTGCCGAACGACGTTGCCTTGACCGGTGCAGCTTCGCTCACACGCTCGTCATCGCAACCGTTTTAGTCACCAGATAGGCTTCGAGCGCCTCGGGGCCGCCCTCGCTGCCATAACCCGAATCCTTGACACCGCCGAACGGCAACTCGGCCCACGGGGCGGCCTGCTGGTTGATCCACAACATGCCGGTCTGTACACGGGCCGACAACTGGTGTGCGGTCTTGATGCTGCTTGTGAAGGCATAGGCCGACAGGCCAAACGGCAGACGGTTGGCCTCGGCGATCGCGTCGTCCAGGTTCTTGAAACTGCGCACGGCGGCCATCGGGCCGAACGGCTCGTTGTTGAACACCGAGCTGTCCAGCGGCGCGTCCAGCAGCAGCGTGGGCGCAAAAAAGTTGCCCACCGTGCCGATCCGTTCACCGCCGGCCGCCACCGTGGCGCCGCGCGCCACCGCGTCGGCTGTAATTTGCTGCATCGCGGCCAGCCGGCGTGGATTGGCCAGCGGGCCCATGACCGAGCTGGCTTCCAGCCCGGAGCCGACCTTCAGGCCTTGAACGTACTTCAGGAATCCGGCCACGAATTCTTCGCGCACCGGCTCTTCCACCAGGAACCGCGTGGGCGAAATACACACCTGGCCGGCGTTGCGGAACTTGGCCCCGGCAATCGTCTTGACGGCGTGCGCGATGTTGGCGTCCGCCGCCACGATGACCGGTGCGTGGCCGCCCAGTTCCATGGTGGCGCGTTTCATGTGTTGACCGGCCAGCGCGGCCAGTTGTTTACCAACCGGCGTGGAGCCAGTGAACGTTATTTTGCGGATCACCGGGTGCGGGATCAGATAGTTGCTGATCTCGGCCGGGTCGCCGTATACCAGTCCAACCACGCCCGGCGGCAGTCCGGCGTCGACAAAAACGCGCACCAGTTCCGCCGGCGAGGCAGGGGTTTCTTCAGCCGCCTTGACGATCATCGAGCAACCCGTGGCCAGTGCGCCGCACAACTTGCGCACGACCTGGTTGATGGGGAAGTTCCAGGGCGTAAAAGCGGCTACCGGACCGATGGGTTCCTTCAGCACCATCTGTTGCACGTTCATCGCGCGCGGCGGCACGATACGCCCGTACACACGCCGGCCTTCATCGGCGAACCACTCGATGATGTCGGCCGCCATGGTGATTTCGCCCTTCGATTCGGCCAGCGGTTTGCCCTGCTCCAGCGTCATGAGTCGCGCGATGGTGTCGGTGCGTTCGCGCAGCAGTTTGGCGGCCGTCCGCATGACTTCGCCGCGCTTGATGGCTGGGGTATTGCGCCAGACCTCAAAGCCCCTGGCCGCGGCTGCCAGCGCGTCGTCCAGATCGGCGATGCCGGCGCGCGCCACGCTGCCGATTACTTCGCCGGTGGCCGGGTTGTGCACCGCAATCGTGGCCTGTGCACGCGCGGCGCGCCATTGGTTGTCGATCAGCAGTTGTACGTGGGGATAGGTCATGCTTCGGTCCTGAAAGAAAAGAGGGGATTTATGGGTCGAGCCGAGAGATAGTTCTCGGCCAGCCCGTCATTGTCCCCCAGGCGAAATCACAGCGTATTACGTGGTCTTCCTCGACCCCGTACCTCCCGATCCACGCGCCACCAATCCGCAAGGAGAAGGACGCGGCGCAAGCGTCAAGTAACGATCAACATGCCGCTCATGTCTTCATGGCCACTGCCGCAGAACACATCGCACAGGAACGCGAAGTTACCGGCCTTGTCCGGCGTAAGCTGCAGCTTGGCTACTTTGCCGGGAACGATGTCGGCGCGCATGGCGAAGTCGGGCAGGCTGAAGCCCATCGGCACTTCGGGCGCGGTGAACTGAAGGACCACGGTTTCACCCTTCTTCACGCGAATCTCGCTTGGCGCGAAGACAAACTTCCTGGCGATGATTTTGATCACCCGCACTTTGGGCTTGGCCAGTGCGATGGCGGCCACCGAACTCAAGGTCAGCGCACCGGCTGCGCTCATCAGTAGTCGCCGGTTGGTATTGATAGTCATCGCATCAGGCTTTCTGAACCGGAAGTTCGGTGATGACGTAGTCGGTTGGCTTCTTCTCAGCCTCGACCTGGCGGAACCCGAGGCCACGATACGGCTGCGCCGGGTCCCACGGTAGCGGCGTGCGCTTGGGTTGTGAGCCGACCACCGGCAACGCGAATATCAGCGACTTGGCCGAGTGGTGGGGGATGTGCCCGGTCATCTGGTGGTGTTCCTGGTGGATGTGACCGTAGAACACCGTCACATTGCTGTATGGCAAGAGCATGTCGACCGCTTTGGCACCGTCGCGCGTGGCCCAGTCCCATTGCGGGGCCAGATCGAACAGCGGTCGGTGCGCGAAGACAACGATACGGGCGTCCTTCGCCTGTTTTTTCAGGTCGTCGGCCAACCAGGCGAGTTGTTCGCTGCCCAGGCTGGCGCCGGGATCGCTGACGTTGTCGAGCACGATAAAGTGCACGCCCTTGTGCTCGAAGGTGTAATTGGTGGCGCCGAAGAATTCTTTGAACGCCTTGCCATTGTCGAGTGCGGCGTCGTGTTCGCCCGGAATGAAGCGCACGCTTTTGACCTTCAGCTCGGCAATCAGGTCCCGAACTTCGCCCATGCGCTTGCGGCGCTCTTTTGGATCGTCCGTGGTATGGGTAAGGTCCCCCGTGAAGATCACGAAGTCGGGCGCCTGCGCGAGCGCGTTGACCGAGGCAATTGCCTTGGGCAGCGTGCCCCGGGCGTCGGGGTTGGGGGGGCCCTCAAAACCCCAATGCAGATCGGATAGCTGGACGAAATAGAAGTCTTCGAAGGCCCCTGCGGCGCTTGCGTCGGCGGCGTAAGCCGGATGGCCCAGGCCGGACATGAAGACGGCGCCACCGACGCCGGCCAACTGCATAAACTGTCTGCGATCGAAAGTGCTCATAATTAACTCCAGGGTTAAGTGAAAAGCCCGAGCCGCAGGCCGACGGCCCGCGGTGGTCTCATGATCGGATACCGGCGCGGGACGCAAAAAATTCCCGGGGCCAGCTAAAACCCTGCGGTTCGGCCGGACTTCTGGAATTCAGGGAATAAACGGGCACCAAGTCCGGTAAGGATGGAATGGCGCGCACATGATTGACCAGCGGATCCGGTTCGAAACCGAAGTGCTGCCCCACCTGGACGCCGCCTATAACCTGGCGCGCTGGCTGGTGCGTGATGAACAGGTGGCCGAAGACATCGTGCAGGATGCTTTTTTGCGCGCTTTTCAATATTTCGACAGCTTCCGTGGCGGCCCGGCGCGGCCCTGGCTGCTGGCCATTGTGCGCAATGTCTGCCACAACTGGTTTGCGCAGCGCAAGCGCGGCCTTGAGCTGGTGAACCCGGACGAAGACCCGGAGCAGGATGCACCCAGCCTGGACCAGCATGGCAATCTGAAAACGCCTGAAACGTTGCTGGCGCAAACCTATGAGCGGGTCCAGGTGAATGCCGCCATTGCTGACTTGCCGATTCCGTTTCGTGAAGCGCTGGTACTGCGCGAGATGGAGGAGCTGAGTTACGAGGACATTGCCCGCGTCATGCAAATTCCGCTTGGGACGGTCATGTCGCGCCTGTCGCGCGCGCGCTCCATGCTGCGCAAGACCTTGATTAGCTGTAAATAAGTACCCTGCATATGAATGACCTGGACCCAGACGAGTTGCCACGCGAATTGAGGCAACAGATGACTCGCCACCACGCGCCACCTGGGCTGAAGAGGCGCGTGCGTTTCATGCTCGACCAGCACGCTACGTTGCCCGCGGCGTCACCGGTTGTGAGCGTCTTGGCCGCTCGGTTGTGGCGGTCGGTCCGCCAGTGGCTCGGTGTTGGCGCGAGTTTCGCGTGCGGCGTACTCCTCACGATCATGGCCGTGCGTTATCAGGCCGACGACAATATCGCGCAGCAGTTCAGGCAGCAACTGGTGTCAAGCCATGTGCGCTCTCTGATGGCGGGGCACAAGACCGATGTCGCGTCATCGGAACAACACACCGTCAAGCCCTGGTTCATTGGCAAGCTTGACTATGCACCGGTGGTGATCGATCTGGCGGGTGAAGGTTTTCCGCTGGTCGGCGGGCGGCTGGATTACGTTGACGGGCGTGCCATTGCCGCGCTGGTTTATGCCCGCAACCAACACGTCATAAACCTGTTTGTGCGCCCACAGACCAATGCACCGGCCGCACCGACTGGCCGGTACGTCAGCCAGGGCTACAACCTGGCGGGATGGACGCAGTCGAATATGCAGTTCTGGGCAGTGACGGACGCCAGTGCAGAGGAGTTGCACCAATTCATGGCTGCAATGGGGTCGGCGGCGAAGAATTAAGACCTTTATCGCTGCGAGTTTTGTGCGCAGGCAGGATTCTCCGTGTCAAGCGTAGCTGTGCAATACCGGGCAGAATGCATACGCCCATCAATTCCAGGAAACCTATGTTCAAACCGCTGATCGCTATTTCGGCGCTGGTCGTCGCCTCTCTCGCGATGGCGCAGACCGCCCCACCACTGCGCCTGCGCGCCACGGTAGAAAAAGTCGAGCCCGGTTTTATCACCGTCAAGGAACGCGGTGGCGAAGTCGTCAAACTGCTGCTGGCCAGCGACCTGGCGGTGACCGAGGTGTATCCGATCGACATCGCCGAAATCAAGGCCGACAGTTATGTGGGCGCGGCCGCCACGCCCGGCAAGGACGGCACCCTCGATGCCGTGCAGGTGCTGGTGTTTCCGGCTGCCATGCGCGGCGCGGGTGAAGGTCACCGTCCCTACGACCTGATGCCCGAGGCCACCATGACCAATGCCGCTGTCGATGGCCTGAGTTCGTCGCCCAGCGGCCGCACCATCAAGCTCAAATATAGGGATGGCGAGAAGACGCTGAATGTCCCATTGAACGTGCCGATCGTGACCATCAAACCGGGCGACAACTCGTTGTTGGTGACGGGCGCCAAACTGATCGTGACGGCTGAAGTGCGGGACGGCAAACCGACCGCGACCCGCATCCTCGCCGGGCGCAACGGTTTTGCACCGCCGATGTAATGGCAAAACTTTCGGTCTCCACCCAATTCGACTCCGGCGCCATCGAGGTGGTGCGGATGAATGACAACGGCGATATTGCGCTCAATATTCGTCGCGACACCCATGCCGACATCTGGCAGTGGTTCCATTTCCGTTTGCAGGGCGCGGCGGGCTTGCCCGTCACGCTGCGCTTTCTCAATGCGTCGCAGTGCACCTACCCCAAGGGCTGGGAGGGCTACAACGTAGTGGCCAGCCACGACCGCGAAAACTGGTTTCGTGTCCCCACCGAATACGACGGCACGGTGATGACGGCGCAAACCACGCCCGACACCAACAGCATCTACTTCGCGTACTTCGAGCCCTATTCGTATGAGCGCCACCTCGACCTGATCGGCTCAGTCGCCGAGTCCGAACATGTGCAACTGGAACGCCTGGGCGGCAGCCTGGACGGCCGCGACATGGACCTGCTGCGTATTACCGACGCGCGTGGCCCGGTGGCCGAGGCGGCCAAGAAAAAAGTCTGGCTGATCGCGCGCCAGCATCCGGGCGAAGCCATGGCCGAATGGTTCGTGGAGGGTTTCCTGGAGCGGTTGCTGGATGCCGACGACCCGGTGGCCCGGGTGCTGCTGGAGCAATGCATCTTCTACGTCGTGCCCAACATGAACCCCGACGGAACCGCACGCGGCAACCTGCGTACCAACGCGGCCGGCACCAACCTGAACCGCGAATGGCTTGCGCCCAGCATGGACAAGTCGCCCGAGGTGTGGCTGGTGCGTCAGAAGATGCAGCAGACCGGCGTCGACTTTTGCCTGGACGCGCACGGCGACGAAGCGGTGCCCTACAACTTTGTGCTGGGCGCCGAAGGCATCGTCGGCTTTACGCCGCGGCTGGCCGAGTTGCAGAACGCCTTCAAGTCGTCCTGGGTCGCCACCTGCCCCGACTTCCAGGTGGCCCAGGCCTACGGCAGCGCACACACCACCCGCGCCAACACGACGCTGGCCACCAACTGGATCGCGCAAAACTTCGACTGCCTGGCCTTTACGCTGGAGATGCCTTTCAAGGACAACGCCGACCTGCCCGACGAGGAAGCCGGCTGGAACGGCGAGCGCTCGCGCAAGCTGGGCGCGAGTGTGTTGTTGCCGCTGCTGGCGGTGGTGCAGCGGCTGCGCTAACGCTGGTGGCGCCCTTGTCAGCCGCATGGGTTTGAATTAATTCGAAAACACGTCTCGCGATGCAACCCTGGAAGCTCGATCGGGAAACTATTTTTGACGGCCGCGTCGTTCGGTACGGCGTGCAGGGAAGTGGCCCGCCGCTGGTCATGGTCCACGGCACACCCTGGTCGTCGTTCAATCTGCGCCACCTGATTGCCGGCCTGTCGTCTGATTACACGGTCTACTTCTTCGACATGCTCGGATACGGGCAGTCCGATCGATCGGAGGG
This sequence comes from Betaproteobacteria bacterium, assembly GCA_025360705.1. Taxonomy (GTDB): domain Bacteria; phylum Pseudomonadota; class Gammaproteobacteria; order Burkholderiales; family Burkholderiaceae_C; genus CAISIP01. The sequence goes on from JANYBQ010000147.1 coordinate 8,053, forward strand.
AGACGTTTCACTGGGCATCCAGAACAAGGTGCTGGGGCATCTGCTGGACCACTGGCAACTGGACAGGCCCTTGATCATCGGACACGACTTTGGCGGCGCCACCGTGTTGCGAAGCCATTTGCTCGACGGGCGAACTTTCGAGAAGATCGTGCTGATCGATGCCGTTGCCATTGCTCCGTGGGGCTCTCCGTTCTTCGCGCATGTGCGCCAGCATGAGGCAGCGTTTGCGGGTGTTCCCGATTACATCCACGAAGCCATTGTTCGCGCGTATGTGAAAGGCGCGGCCTACCAGCCCATTCTTCCAGACACCATGAGTGCCATCGTGGCGCCATGGACCGGTGCGCTCGGCAAGGCCGCGTTTTACCGCCAGATCGCGCAGGCCGATTCGGCGTACACCGATGCGGCGCAAGAGCGTCTGGGCGAGATAACGGTGCCGGTGCTGATTCTGTGGGGGGCGGAGGACACCTGGATTCCGATGGCCAAGGCACAGACGCTGCATAAGCTGATGCCCGGGTCGAAGCTCCGCGTTATTGCGGATGCGGGGCATTTGGTGATCGAGGAAAAGCCGGAAGAACTGCTGTGGAATATTCAGGGCTTTTTGAGTGGTGGTGAGTCCAGTCTCAAGGGGCGATTCGCCGGACGGGTCGCCAAACCCGTGAGCATCAAAGCAATGGACCGGGCCATCGCTGCCGAGGTAGCACGGGGCTCAGCGCCTCGCAAGCGATGACGGCTCATACCCGGACGGTCGTACGGGATAGTCAGTCTTGCAAGCTGCAAAATATCTCGCAAAGAATCCCGCAGATATTGAAAAAACCCTTTGCAGAACATATATTTACGTATGTCTACCAAGTCGCAAAAATTCCCGTTATTCGATGATCCTGCGCAGATGGAGCCGCTGCTGCCCGGTGAACATCGTCTCGGCGGTCTGCTGGAGCAGGCGCATGACCTGATACGCAGTGCCGACCAGCTTGCCGGCAAATGCCAGCCGGGGGCGCTGGACGGCTTGCGTGGTCTTTTGCGCGCCATGAACTCCTACTACAGCAACCGCATCGAAGGTCAGCACACGCTGCCGGTGGAAATTGAACAGGCTCTGCGCAACGACTATTCGGCCGATGCCGACAAGGCACGCCGCCAACGCCTGGCGCTGGCCCATATGGCGACCGAGCAGGCTATGGAACAGCGTTGGGCAGGCTGGGACGTTTCTACGGTTTGGTCCGGACAAATGGTGTGCGACATTCATCAGGACCTGTTCGAGCGTCTGGGTGATGCAGACCGCGTGTTGCCTAAAGGCGGGCCGCTTCAGCCGGGTGTATTGCGCGACCGCGATGTAAGTGTTGGCCGCCATGTGGCGCCGTCGTTTGTGGCCTTGCCAGTTTTTCTGGAACGCTGGGGAAGTTTTTATGCGCAGGTGCGGCGTGGCGAGATGCGCGTGCTGGGCGTGGCCGCTTCGCACCAGCGCCTGGGGTGGGTCCATCCGTTTCGCGATGGTAACGGCCGCGTCGCGCGCCTGCATACCCATTTGGCGCTGGGGCATATGGGGCTGACCAATGGTTTGTGGTCACCCCTGCGTGGGTTTGCCCGATCGCAGGATGCGTACTACGCCCTGCTGGCCGCAGCCGACGAGCCACGCGCTGGCGATCTGGATGGACGCGGCAACCTGTCGGAGAGCGCACTGTGCAAATGGATGGCCTATGTGCTGGACCTGTGCCTTGACCAGGTGGTTTTCATGGCCGGTCTGCTGGACCTGGACCGTATGAAGGATCGAATCGCAGCTTGCCTGAGCTTCGAGGAAAAGGTAGTGCGCCAAGGCGTGCGCACAGAGGCCTTGCGCGCCCTGCATTACCTGTTTGCCGCGCAAGGCGAACTGGAGCGCGCCGATTTCAAGGCCATGCTCGGCTTGGGCGAACGCCTGGCCACCGCGCAGGTGACGGCGCTGCTGAAACGTGGCTTGTTGCTTAGCGACAGCCCCTACGGCAAGCTGCGTTTTGGTGTGCCACAGCATGCACTGCGGTTCTATTTTCCGGGGCTGTGGCCGGAGGCGGAGGCGGGGGTTTAACAGTGAAAGTTGTACGATGCCGGACGAAAATATAGGAGTTGACACCGTGCAATACCCCATAGCCATAGAGACTGGAACCAGCAAACATGCCTACGGCGTGGTGGTTCCCGATTTGCCTGGCTGTTTCTCGGCTGGCGACACGTTGGATGAGGCGATGGACAACGCCAGGGAAGCCATCGAGCCGTGGCTGAAAGTGGCGATTGATGACGGAATGCCCGTGCCGGAAGCTACATCGCTCGCCGCGCACCAGACCAATCCGGAATACGCAGGCTGGACCTGGGCGCTTGCAACTGTGGACCTTGCATCGCTGTCCGACAAAACGAACCCTTTTGGGCTCTAACAATGGATTGGTCGAACGAAGAAATTGAAGCTATCGTTGCGGACTATCTGCATATGCTCACCCTCGAACTCAGTGGCCAAACTTACAGCAAAACGGAGCATCGGCGGCAATTGCAGCCGAAACTCAATGACCGATCTGAAGGCTCTGTTGAGTTCAAGCACGGGAACATCAGCGCTGTCATGATCGACCTTGGATTTCCCTACATAAGGGGCTACAAACCAAGGTCCAATTACCAGCACCAGCTTACCGAGGTGGTTGCCTCACAGGTGCAGGCGAAACAGTCCCTGGATCAAGCGGCCTTGGCCGCCGTGCAACAACCTGCTGCCGTACCAATCTTGGCTGACTTTGCGAAGGTAAAGACGGATGCACCTCAGAGAGAGCATAGGGCGGCTGGGACGACGAATCCCCTGAACTTTCAGGCCGTCAAGCGTGACTATCTGGAGCGGGAAGCGGCAAACAGGTCGCTGGGAGTGGCGGGAGAGGAATTTGTTCTCCAGTTCGAGCATTGGCGACTCGTGGAACTTGGCCAAAAGCGCTTGGCGGATAAGGTGCAACACGTGTCCAAGATTCAAGGCGATGGGCTTGGTTACGACGTCTTGTCGTTTGAGGCCGACGGCCGCGAGCGCTTGATTGAAGTGAAGACAACGACCTTTGGCAAAAGCACGCCATTTTTTGTGTCGCGAGGCGAGCTTGCATTGTCCCAACAAGCGAAAGAACAGTTCCACCTTTACCGCCTGTTCGAGTTCCGTAAAGAGCCCCGATTGTTCGATTTGCCAGGGCAGCTCGATCTCAACTGTCTTCTGGATCCTGTGACTTACCGAGCAAGTTTTAGCTGACCGCGATCATGCGCAAAAAAACTTCGTCTTCTCCCAGAGCCAGGCCGATCGATCCCGACACCGTGGTCACCGCCTCAAGTGGCAATGTATTTGTGGACTTGGGCTTTGCCCCCGGGGAGGCGGCAGTGCTGGCATTGCGGGCGGACCTGATGGCGCGCCTGCGGCTGCTCGTGGAAACCGAAGGTTGGACCCAGGCGGAAGCGGCGTCGCGCTTTGGTATCGCCCAGTCTCGCGTGAGCGACCTGGTTCGCGGCAAGTGGGGAAAATTCAGTCTGGATATGTTGATTACGCTTGCGGCCCGGGCAGGCCGCAAGGTGGAACTCGCGATGGCGTGAGCTATCCGCTCAGAGGTCACGGCCTCTCACGCGTAATACCGCGCCACATAGTCCTCAAAACTCCCCTGGTCGGCGGCCTCGATTCGCTCTTGCAGCGTCAGCGATTCGGCGGCGCTGTTTTCGAAGCGGGCTTGCGTTTCGGCGTCCAGCGGCTGCGCGAGCAGAGCCTGTTTGTGCTGCTGCGAAGCGAACATCGCGTATTTGAAAAAGCCGCCGTGCTCGCGCGCGGCTTCCAGCACCTGAGCTGACGGCGTCAGGTCGGGGTTGTCGATACGCTGGCGCAGCACGGCCATGCTGCTGGTGTAACGCGTGCCGCCATATGCGGTGTCGAGCATCTCGGCGAACGGCGCCATGTCGTCGAACAGTTCGTGCGCCAGGGGCTGGAACGGTATGTCCCGGTTGTGCACCAGCAAATGCAGATCGGGCTGGCGGCCGCGGCTCACGATACGGCTTTTGTTCTCGTCGTTCTCGCTTTGTTCGCGGCTGCTGATGGGCGGGCTGTCGCGGAACAGGCACATCAGCAACAACACGTCGGCAAACGTGCCCTGTTCGGGTGTGATGCCGATATCGACCATCGGGTTGAGGTCGAACAGCCGCATCTCCACGTATTCCACGCCGTGCAATTGCAGCGCCTTGGCTGGGCGTTCGCGGCCGACGCGTTTGGGGCGCATGGCGGCGTAAAACTCGTTCTCGATCTGCAGCAGATTGGCATTGAGCTGTTTCCAGTGGTCGCCGTCGCGCACGCCGAGTTGCTGGTAGTAGGGGTCGGGTGTGCGCAGCGCGCAGTCTAGCGCCAGCGTGTATTCGTGCAGCGAGTTGAAGCTGACATGCAGGTTGGCCTGGGCGCGGTTTTGGTAACCCAGGTCGCTCATGCGCAAACTGGTGGCATATGGCCCGTACAGGGTGCCCGGCACCAGTTCCTGCAGGTCCGCCTTGCGTCCGCGCAGAAACGACTGGCAGATGGCGGGTGAGGCGCCGAACAGGTAAGGGACCAGCCAGCCGTAACGCAAAAAGTTGCGGATCAGGCCGAAGTACCGTTCGCTAATGAAGTCTTGCAAGCGCTCTTCGCTCTCGCAACACTCGTGCAGCGTGGTCCAGAAGTCGGTCGGTAACGACCAGTTGTAATGCACGCCGGCAATGGTCTGCATCAGCCGGCCATAACGCAGGCCCAGGCCTTCGCGGTAGACGTATTTGAATTTGGCTTTGTTGGAGCTGCCGTAGTCGGCCAGCGGAATATTGCTGTCGTCGCCCAGCAGGCAGGGCATGGAGCCGGCCCACATGGTTTCGCTGCCCAGTTGCGGTACGGCGTAGCGGTGAATGTCGCGTAAAAACTCCAGTGGATGCGCCGGGTCGCTGCTGGGCGGCGTGATGAATTCGAGCAGCGACTCGGAATAATCGGTGGTGATCCAGGGGTGCGTCAGCTTGGAGCCGAGCGCGCGCGGATGGGGCGTTTGCGCCAAGTGGCCATCGGTATCCATGCGCAGGCATTCCTTTTCATAACCGCGCTGGATGCCACGCAGTACCTGGGCCTGTCCCCGGTTCGAGAACTGTCCCACCGCATCGCAACAAGTGAACTTCAACATAGGCCGTACTTCCGAACAAAACGGCAGGCAGTATGGCAGTTTTTTATTTACCGCGTGCCCGGGCGTGAACGGTGACCGGGTCTTACCACACAATGCTGTCTCCGCTGGCCGCGCAGTCCTTGCCGGTCAGCATCGCAGGAGTCAGCATGAAAGTATTGGGCGCCGCGGCGGTCGAGTCGCTGTTATCGGTGGCTGCATGCGTGGAGGTGGTGGCCGAGGCCATGCGCGCCGTCACACGCCAGCAGGTTGTGTCGCCCTTGCGCACGGTGATGCCGCTGGCGCCGCCCAACGCCATGGGGCTCATGCCGGGCGCTATGTTGTCGCACGGCCGCTTTGGCATCAAGGTGATCGCGCTGTACCCCGGTAATGGCGCGTTGGGGCTGCCCAGCCATGCGGGCGTGACGGTGTTGTTCGACGCCGCCCACGGCACGCCGCTGGCGGTGCTGGACAGCAACAGCGTGACGGCTATGCGCACCGCCGCAGCCAGTGCGGTCGCAACGCGCGCTCTGGCCCGGCCGGACAGCCAGGTGCTGGCCTTGCTGGGCACCGGGCATCAGGCCTTATGGCATGTACACGCCTTGCGCACAGTCATGAAAATTACCCGCCTGCAGCTGTGGAGCCGTACGCCGGAAAGCGTCGCGCGTTTTGTGGCCGAGCTCGGCAAGCTGGACGGCATCGAGGTGGTGGTCGCTGACACCGCGCAGGCGGCGGTCGCCGGGGCCGACGTGGTGTGCACCGTGTCGTCCTCGCGTGAGCCGATATTGCAAGGCGCCTGGCTGGAGCCGGGTCAACACGTCAACCTGGTTGGCGCAAGTATTGCCAGCGCGCGGGAGGCCGACATAGAGGTGGTGCAACGCAGCCGATTTTTTGTGGACACACGGGCCAGCGCCGCGGTGCAGGCCGGCGAATGGCTGCAAGCCTTGAAAGAGGGCGTCGTCGATGCGTCGCATTTGCGTGGCGAGATTGGCGAGGTTCTGCTCGGCCATATAGCGGGGCGCCGGAGTGCCACGGACATTACGGTCTACAAGTCACTCGGCCATATCGCGCAGGACATTGCGACCGCGCAAGCCGTGTACCAGAACGCGCTGGGGCGAGCGCAGTTCGCCGACGTGGCCTGGTAATTTCAGAGCGGTTCGGACTGCATCCAGAACATGCGCTGCAGCGGCACCCGCAACGGCAGGCCATGGTCCTGAATCAGGATGTCCGCCATGTAGTGTTGCCAGCGTTGCCACGCCGGGTTTTGCGGCAAGGCGCCCATGCTGTGGTCGCTGCGCCGGACCATGAAGATGAACAGCAGCAGCGACTGTGGCTCTAGGTGGATCTCGTAATGCAGCATGCCGGCGTCGAGTAATGCCTGGCGCATGTCGGGCCACAGTTCGTCGTGGCGGCGTTGGTATTCGACCTCGCTGCCGGCGCGCAGGCGCAGGCAGAACGCCAGCGATTCGCTACCGGGCAGCGGCCCTTGCGCGAGGACCGGGTAACTCATGGCTGAAACACCGCCACGCTGCCGCCACCGTTTTTGGAAGACGCCTGTAGCGCGGCGATGACGGCCACCGTGGCCGCGCCGATCGAACCCGGTGTCAGATTGGTGCCGCGCCCCAGCGCCATATCGACCACCGCATGTACCGGTCCTTCGCAGTGGTAGCTCCACTGGCCGGGTGCGATGCCGAAGTCGCGGTTCGCGCCGTCATGGCGATGCAACACGGCACGGTCGCGGTCCAGCTCGATTTCCATCACGCCGCCGGTACCTGTGACCAGCAGGCGGAGCAGGGCACGTTGGCCTTCGGGTAGGGCGGCCGCGCCGCTCAGCGACACCACTGCACCGTCTTGGCACAACACACTGGCCGCGTTGCACAGGTCGTTGCCTTCGATGCAATAGTTGTGCGCGCTGACGGTGGTGGCGGTCAGGCCGGTCAGCCACAAGGTCAAGGCGACCGAATGCGACAACTGGCCATACGCGAAGCCGCCGCCGTTCTCGGGGTCCTGCCAGGTCGAGCGCGCCGGACGAAAGAAATGGGTGTTCCAGCGGGCCAGTCCGACATCGCCTTCGAACACCGCACGGGTAGCCGACACAAAACTGCTGGACACGTGTTCGATGCGGCCCACCGCGCCGTCGAGAAGTGCCTGCCGAACCTGCGTCAAGCCCGGCAGGTAGTGGTACCCGTTGGCCAGTACCAAACCCAGGCCGGCTTTGCGGGCAGTCGACTCCAGCGACCATGCCTGCGCGGGGTCCAGCGTCATGGGTTTTTCGCACAACACATGCGCACCGGCAGCGAGCGCGGCCATGCAGTGTTCGAAGTGCATTGCGTGCGGCGACGCCACCACCACGACCTGCGGTTTGCGTGCCAGCACGTCACGGTAGTTCTGGCTGGCGAACGCGAAGCCGAAATGCGCGCGTACCTTTTCCAGCTCGTTCGCTCCCAGGCGGCACACGCCGTCCAGCAGCACATCCGGGCGGGCGGCCAGGGTGGGAATATGCGACTGGGCGGCGTACCAGCCGGCGCCGATGATGGCGGCTTTAACTGGCACCTCGACGGGCTCTTCAGCAGAAGTTTTTTCGGTACGGTTCATGCGCCAGGCCTTTCTTCGGTAGGCCGGTGTTGCAGCAGCCGGCGCAACGTTCCGCCAAGGATCATCTTCATATCGCTGGCGGAGATAAAGCTGCAATGGGACCGCACGATTTCCAGCGTCTGGCGGTAAGTCATGTACCGCTGCGACACCGGATAGTCCGAGCCCCAGCACAGTCGTGTTGCGCCGAACTGTTCGTACAGTGCCTTGACCAGCGGCTGGGTGGCACGGCAGGGGAAGTTCCAGCCGTCGGGCAGCGCGTAGCCGAAGCCTGAAAGCTTGACATGAATATTCGGCGTTGCTGCCGCGTCAAGCAACGCCTGCAGACCTGGCTCGTCCAGTGGTTCGACTTTGACGCGGCCCAAATGGTGGATCAGAAAGGGTGTACCGGGAAAACGCGCGGCCAATTGGCAAACCGTGGGCATCTGTTGCGCACCGCATGCCAGGCTCACGATTAGCCGCAAAGCCTCGGCCGCCGCAAAAAAAGCCAGTCCATCCTGCGACAACAGCCAGGCCGGGTCGCGGTCTTCATTCAGGTAGTGGGTAAAACCCGCCGGGTTGAGCTGCCGCACCACCTCGCGCAGGCGGGCATCGGCACCCGGCGTGTGGTGGGTTGCGTGCCAGCGGCAGTCCACCGCCGGAAACGCCAGCAGGCGACCCGACGACGCTTGTGCCGATGCAGCCGTAAAGTGGTTGTTGTCGGGGTTGTGATCGATGTCCGCCGCGATCAGCACGGCCTGCGCAACGCCGGCCTGGTCCATCTCCCACAACAACCGTTCGGCACTCGCACGTGTTTGCGCGTCGGGCACCGCCGGCCGGTAAGGCCAGTGCTGCCAGGCGTGGCAATGCGCGTCGATGATCATGCCGGTAATTCTTCGACGTCCAGCCCCCAGTCGATGGTCGGGTCAGGCGGTGGCACGGCCGACACCAGCGAACGCGTATAAGCGTGTCGCGGCGCGTGGATCACCCGTTCGGGTTCGCCTTCTTCGACGATCTCGCCGTTGAACATCACGACGATGCGGTCCGCGATCTGGTAGGCCGTGGTCAGGTCATGCGTCACGTACAGCAGCGACACCTGTTGTTCGGTCTTGAGGCGGTACAGGCTTTCCAGGATGGTGGCGCGCAGCGATGCATCGACCATGGACACCGGCTCGTCGGCAACAATCACGCGCGGTCGCAGCGACAGGGCGCGCGCAATCATGATGCGTTGCCGCTGGCCGCCGCTGAGCTGGTGCGGATAACGCCCCAGCGTGTCGCCGGGCCGCAGGCCCACCGCCTCCAGGCATTGGTGGATCCGCGCATACGCTTCATCGCGTGTTTTCGTCAGGCCGAAACGCTGCAAGGGCAGCAACAGGCTGCGGTCCACTTTGTAGAACGGGTTATAGACGCTGTACGGGTCCTGGAACACCGCCTGCACCTCGCGCCGATATCGTGCGAAGGCGCTGCGGTCGAGTTGGCTCAGGTCCTGTCCGTCGTACAGCACCGACCCCTGTGTGGGCGCTTGCAGGCCCAGCATCAGGCGTGTCATGGTGGTCTTGCCGCTGCCGCTTTCACCGACGATCGCGGTGATGGCGGGTTCGGTAGGCAGGGCCAGCGACACCTCGTGCAACGCCAGCTTGAGCGTGTTGGCCCGCTTCGATCCAAAGGCCACGGTGGCGGCACGAACTTCAAGCAAGGGCGGCCCCCGTGTCGGCGGCGGGCGCCAGTTCCCGCGCGAAGTGGCAACGCACATGGTGGCCGGCGCTGATCACGTCGTCGATCGGTACTTCACGCGCGCAACGTTCTTCCGCGCGCGGGCAACGCGGATGAAAAGCGCAGCCCGAAGGCGGATTCACGATCGAGGGCGCCACGCCCGGGATGCCGCGAAAAACCTTGCGCGTGGCGAAGCTCGGAAGGCTGGAAATCAGCATGCGGGTATAGGGGTGGCGCGGGTTGGCGAATATTTCCTTCACCGGGGCGATCTCGACCAGCCGACCCGCATACATCACACCCACCACATGCGCGAATTGTGCCATCAGCCCCATGTCGTGGCCGACCAGAATGATGGCCGCGCCGATTTCCTTTTGTGCGTGGATCAGCGTTTGCATGACCTGTTTTTGCACGATCACGTCGAGTGCGCTGGTGGGTTCGTCGGCAATGATGAGTTGCGGCGACAGCGCGATCGCAATGGCGATACACACGCGTTGTTTCATGCCGCCGCTGAGCTGGTGCGGATACTGGTTGGCCACGGTCGCCGCCAAACCTACGCGTTGCAGCAGACTGGCGACATGCGACGCGCGTTCCTTTGGATCCGGTTTCTGCTGGTGTGCATCCAGCAGGTCGTCGATTTGCGCACGCACCGTCAACACCGGGTTGAGCGAGTTCATCGCACCCTGTGGCACCAGCGCAATGCGTGAAAAACGCGCCTTGCGGATCTGTTGTGCCGTCATCGCCAGCAGGTCGTCACCGGCCAGTCTGGCTGTTCCGGCGCTGATACGTCCGGGTGCCTTGATCAGTTGCATCAAGGCCAGCACGGTAGTGGACTTGCCCGAGCCGGACTCGCCCACCAGCCCCAGGCGCATGCCCTTGTCGAGCGTGAACGACACGCCGTCCACCGCACGGGCCGGGCCGGCCGCGGTCGGGAACTCCACATGCAGATCGCGTACTTCGAGAATGATGTCGCCCCCACGCTTGTCACTTCGTGTACTGCGCTGCCCCCCGAGGGTGCGAATTTCGCCTTGGGGCGGCCCGGCGGCGAAACCTTTGCCCTCACGCTTGTCACTCATGACTCCACCCGCAGACGCCGGTTGACCAGCCGGTCCAGCCCGGTGGAAGTCATCAACAGGCCGATGAAGATCAACGCCATCATGGCGACCGGCGGCACCCACCACCACCACATGTTGCGCAGTATGGCGCCGTAATACTGGGCCCAGAAAATCATCATGCCCAGCGTCAGGTCGTTCTGCGGTCCCAGGCCCAGCGCTTCCAGGCCGATAGTGGCCAGCATCGCGCTGGACACGGCGGTGACGAAGCTGGCGGCGATGTAGGGCAGCAGGTTGGGGAATATCTCGGCGAATACCAGCTCGATGCCACCCAGCCCGTTCAGGCGCGCAATGTCCACGTAAGGCCGCTCGCGCATCGACAGCGTCTGGGCGCGGATCGTGCGGGTCGGGTACATCCAGGCCAGGCCGGCCACGATCACCGCCATCAGCGCTACCGTCATGCTGCGCACGTTGGTGGCAACGAGCACCAGCACCGCGATACCGGGGATGGTCATCACCACATCGGCAAAGGTGCGGATCACGGTATCGGTCCAGCCGCGGAAGTAACCCGCCAGCAAGCCCAGCACGGTACCCAGGCCTAGGCCGATGACACCGGCAAAAAAGCCGATCTTGAGGGTCTGCGGCGTAGCGAGCACCAGCGCTGCGAGGATGTCGCGCCCCTGCACGTCGCTGCCCAGCAGGTGTTCCAACCCCGGACGCTGACGCGGCACGGACGCGCCGATTTGCGCCAGTTCGATGTTGATGACCAGTGGTCCGAAAAAAGCGAACAGGCACACAGCCAGCAGCAGAGCCAGACCGGCGGTCAGCATGGGCTCACTCGCAAGTGCTTTGCCGGCATGGCGCAATCGGCTGGAGGCGCTCATTGGAGTGTCTCCGTGTTGCGCACTGCGCTGATCGCCCTTGGGAGCGGCTTGACGGTGCTCATGGCGACCGGGCCGACCTGATGCGCGGATCGATCAAGGGGTAGACCAGGTCCAGCACCAGCATCGTCACCGCGATCGACACCGACAGCAACAAGACAATGCCCTGGATCACAAAGTAGTCCTTGCCCTGGATCGCCTGGTACAAGCGGTAACCGATGCCGGGATAGGCGAAGATCACCTCTACCAAAATTGCGCCCGAGACGATGTGGCTCAGCGTCAGCGCCAGATGCGTGAGTTGCGGCAACATGGCATTGCGCAGGCCGTAAGAGAAGAACACGCGCCGCGCCGGCAGCCCCTTGGCTTCCGCCAGCATGATGTAGTCCTCGCCGCGTACGCTGATGACCATGCCACGCATCGCTATGGCCCAGGTGCCGATGGACGCCAGGATGATGGACAAGGCCGGCAGCACCGCGTGTTGCAGCACCTGGACCACGCTGGCCCAGTTCCAGCCCGGCGTAAAGCCGAACGAATACCCACCCGCTACCGGCAGCAGCGGAAGGGTCAGGCCGAACACGAAAATCAACACGATACCCAAGATGAAATAAGGCGCGGCGGACAGCAGGATCACGGGAATGCCCAGCACCTGCACCCAGCGGCTGCTGCCGGGCCACGCCAGCAGGCCGCCCAGCAGCGTGCCGATCGAAAAACTGATCAAGGTGGCAGTGCCGAGCAGCCCAAGTGTCCAGGGCAAGCCGGCCACGATCACGTCGGACACACGTTCGGGATAGTTGGTCAGCGAGTATCCGAAGTCTCCCCGCGAAACATCCGCGAGGTAATTGAGGTACTGGCGCCACAGCGGCTTGTCGAGTCCGAAACGTGTCCGATAGGCCTGCACCATGGCCTTGATGTCGCCGATATTGCCTCCCGAGCTGGCCGATAGCTGGCTCAGTTGCTGCTCTATCGGGTCGCCCGGCATGGCGCGCGGTATCAGAAAGTTGATGCTGATCGCGAGGAACGCGACCAGCAAGGTCATGCCGATCCGCTGGGAGATATGCACAAGCACGGTGGCGACTCTTCAGACCGTCATTTTGGTGATGCCGTCGAGCGTTAGACCCAGGCCGAAACCCGGCTCGTTGCTGGGCGTGACAAAACCGTTGCGCGGCGTCTGCATTCCAGGCGTCAGGCGCACTTCCTGCAATGGCACCCCCGGCGCGGAGGCCACGAAATATTCGCCGAGGGGGCTGTTGGGAACCGCCATGCCAAAGTGCTGGCCGTAAGGCGTGTTGATGCCCGCATGCGGGATCACCGACAGGCCGGCGCCTTCGGCAATATGCGCGATCTTGAGGCAACCGGTCAGGCCGCCGGCCCAGCCGATGTCGGGCTGGAAAATGTCGGCGCTATGCCGCGCGGCAGCGTTGGCGAACGGCCCCAGCGTGTACCAGTGTTCACCGGTGGCCAGTGTTTCCTCGGGCAGCCGGCGCCGCAGTTCTGCCTGGCCGTCCAGGTCGTCGGGCATCAGGCAGTCTTCTATCCAGCGCAGTTTGTAGGGGCGCATGCGTTGTGCGAAACGCACCGCGAAGTCGACGTCGAAGGCCATCCAGCAGTCCACCATCAGGTCTACGTCGTCGCCCACCAGGCTGCGTTTGGCGACGATGAATTCTTCGTTCATCGCCAGCGCGCGCAAGCCGTCGGCCGGGCCGTATGGGCACGCAACCTTGGTGGCCTTGAAGCCCATCTCCATATGCCAGTCGGTATCGTTGCCGGTGGTGTAAACCTCGATGCGCTCGCGCACCGGTCCGCCGATGAGCTCGAACACCGGGCGCTTGAGCAGTTTGCCTTTCAGGTCCCACAACGCCAGGTCCACCGCGCTGATGGCATACGGCGCGATGCCGCCTGCATAAGGCGAGGTGATGCGATTCATCATGTCCCACAACTTCCCGGTCGCCATGCAAGGCTCGCCGACCAGCAGCGGCCCCATATGTTCATTGATGATGTTGACCACCGGCGTGCCGTAACGCGTCATGCCGAAGCCCCAGCTGCCGTCGTCGGCCGTCACGATGCAACCGACCGACGGCCACTGCGGGCGCCAGCTGGAGCGCAGCCGCTTGTAGCGCGGATAACGCGACATCGGGTTGGCGACTTCGGCGTCCTGCGTCCACACCGGACGTGTGGCGGGTGTGGTGGCGCCGTCACCTACCAGATCGCTGCGGATCGTGAAGGCCTGGACCGACTTGATTTTCACTTTGGCCCGCCCACGACTATTTACGTTGCTTCAGTCGCATCACGACCTGATTGAAACCTTCCCACGGCAGCGGCGCGGCGATGTATGGGTCTTGCGCGGTCGGGTAACCGGTCCAGTAGTTGCTGTTGAACACTACTACCTGGACTTCTTCGGCCAGCGTGATTTGCGGCAGGTCGGTCAGCACGATACGCGTGGCTTCTTTCACCAGCTTCATGTATTCGGCGTCCTGCGGCGACGGGCGGCTGGCTTCCATTTTGCCGAGCAGCGCATCGAAGGCCGGGTTTTTGTAGCGAGTCAGCGCGCGGATGTTGGACTGCTTCTCGCCGGCCGGCACCACGTATTTGCCATGCATGTGCTCCAGCGTCTGCCACGGGTCGTACAGACTGCCGCAATGGAAACTGATCGCGGCCTCGAAATTGCCGGTGCTCACCGCATCCCAGTAGGCGGCGTCCTGCATATTGCGGAACACCGTGTCGATACCGGCGGCCTGCAACTGGCGCGCCAATACCGGTCCGAGTGCGTCTCCCGGCGGCGTCAGGACCGTGAGTTGCCACGGTTGTCCGCCAGTTTGCGCCCACTTGCCGTCGACGCCTTTCTTGTAACCCTTGGCCTGGAGCAAAGTCTCGGTCTTGCGCAGGTCCTGCTTGTCCACGGCGGCGGCGCCGATCACGTCCTGCATCTGCGCCGTATACGCTTTGAGCGTGCCGTAAGACGAGAACGGCGCACTGGCCTTTGGCATGGAACCCTCGAAGGCGAGGTTGACCAGTTGGTCGCGGTTGAGCGCACTGTTGACGGCCTGGCGCACCTCGGTCACGTTGAATGGAGCCTTCTGGTTGTTGAACACCAGCCGGAACGTACAGCCGTTCGGGCTGCCCCAAACCGGACCGGATGTGTTCCAGGATTGCAGGCGCGGATTGCGCGCCTTGGCGGCTTCGAAACTGCCGACCGACAGGTTGCGTCCGATGTCGATTTCGTTGTTGGTGTAAAGCTGTGGCAGTGCCTCGACGCTGGCCGGGCGGTAGATGATGCGTTCGGGTGCCGGCATACTGGTAGCCAGCTTGGCGCCGACCGCCCACCAGGACGCGCGGCGGTCGAAAATCAGGCTGCCCGCATCCGCCTTGACGAGTTTGTAGGGCCCGGTTCCGACCGGCCAGCCCTTGGCCAGGTCGAAGAAACCGAAGGTGCGCGGGTTCTGGTCCTTCCAGATATGTTTGGGCACCACCACGAAACGTCCGGCCTGTCCGGTGGCGAGAAAGTCGGACACCCAGCGCGGCCCGGGTTTATTCAGCTTGATCTTGACCGTCAACTTGTCGGGCGCGGACTCGGAGGCCACCCATTCCTTGATGGCGCCCGACATGATGATGTCCGGCGCCGCGGCGCGCAACATGCCCAGCGTGAAGACCACGTCCTCGGAGGTAAACGGCTGGCCGTCGCTCCACATCACGCCGTCGTGCAGCTTGATCGTGATTTCGGTGAAGTCCTTGTTGTATTCGAAGCTGTTGGCCTGCCACGGAATGATCTTGTTGTCGTTGTGGTTGGTGTAGAACAACATCTCGTTCACGGTGTAGTGAAGGCTGTTGCGCTGGTGCAGCAGCACACCGGCATACGGGCTGAAATTGTTCGGCGACGGCACCTGGTTGTAGAAGTCCCAGCCCTGGCTGATCAGGGTGCGGTCGCGCGGCACGTCGGGCAGGTTTTGCGCCAGTGCGGCGCTGACCGAAAACTGCGCGAAAACGCCGATGAGTGAATACGTCAGGTGAGCCAGTTTCATGACAGTCTCCGTTCTGGGTTTCTTGCCGCTGGACGCGGCTTTTGAGGTTGAACCGGGTGGTTGTTAACGTTACTATGTTAACGATCACATTGGATCACTGGCAAAGCGCAGGTAAACCCCGTGTTTTCCCTATGGATCCTTCCTTAAATGACGACAAACCAAGGCCCGTTCACTCTGAGCCGTCTGGCGGCTGGGGGGGTGACACCGGATTGCATTCGAGAAATCAGATATGAGCTTCGGCGGGACTCACGCATTTGCGCTAGTGTTTGGCGGGATCAGGCCGCCGGTGCACTCAGCTCCGCGGCTGTCCTCCGGCCTTCGGCCTCCGCCTTGATGCCGCTGCGCTTAAGCGCCCCGCCGGCCTGATCCTGCGAGCGTGGTCGCGTTCGACTCGCGCAGACCAACCATGCTGGCAGCCGTGGATGCTGGGGTGGGTGGCGCAGCGGCATCAAGGAGGAGGAAGTGGCTCTAGGCCACGAC
>JANYBQ010000247.1 GCA_025360705.1 Betaproteobacteria bacterium
CTGGCCTGCGCCTGCAGCAGGAAGGACGAGAAGTCGCTTGCCGACAGCGGGTGTTTGACCGAGCCGACGATAGTGCCGCCGGCGGCCTTGACCACGGCGGCGGTGTCGTTTTGCAACTGGGCGCCGAAGGCGTAATCGGCGGTCAGGAAATACCAGTTCTTGCCGCCCGCCTTGACCACCGCATTGCCGGTGCCCTTGGCGAGCGCCACGGTGTCGTAAGCCCAGTGCACGGTGTAGGGGTTGCACTGGTCGTTGGTCAGCGCCGAGGTGGCGGCGCCGATGGAGATGAACAGCTTCTTCTTCTCGGCCGCCACCTTGGCCATCGCCAGGTTGGTGCCCGAATTGGTGCCGCCGATCAGCATGTCCACGCCCTGGGTATCGAACCACTCGCGCGCTTTTACGGCCGCCACGTCGGGCTTGTTCTGGTGGTCGGCATAAACCACCTCGATCTTCTTGCCATTGATGGCGCCACCCATGTCGGCGATGGCCATGCGGATGGCATCGACCCCGGCCGGTCCGTCGATGTCGGCATACAGGCTGGACATGTCGGTGATGATGCCAATGCGAATTACGTCGCCTGAAATCTGCGCCTGGGCGGCGGTGCCCAAACCGAGCATGGCACCGAATGCCAGCGCGCAAGCGGCGCCGAGTTTTTTCAATTTCATCGTGATCTCCTGTGAATGATGAGGGTTGCGAAAGATAAGGGACATTGGGACATCAGGGGGCCGGCTCACACGCCCAGATACTCGTGCAGCCGCGCACGCCGCTCGGGCAATTGCGCCTGGGTGAATTCCTGCTGGATCTGGCCGTGCTCCATGACCAGGAAACGGTCGGCCAGCGGTGCGGCAAAGCGGAAGTTCTGTTCCACCATCACGATGGTGAGCCCCTTGGCGCGCAACGCGACGACCATCCGGGCCAGCGTTTGCACGATCACCGGGGCCAGGCCTTCGGAGATTTCGTCGAACAGCAATAAACGCGCGCCGGTGCGCAGGATACGCGCCACCGCCAGCATCTGCTGCTCGCCGCCCGACAGCCGCGTGCCCTGGCTGTCGGCGCGCTCCCGCAGCTGCGGGAACATGGAATATATTTCGGCCACGCTCATGCCACCTCGCGACAGTTCAGGCGGCAACATCAGGTTTTCGTGGGCCGACAGGCTGGCGAATATGCCGCGTTCCTCGGGACAGTAACCCAGCCCGAGACGGGCGATGCGATGCGTCGCCAACGCGATGGCCTCGGTGCCGCGAATGCGGATCGAGCCCTTGCGGCTGCCGGTCAGTCCCATGATCGCGCGCAGCGTGCTGGTGCGCCCGGCGCCATTGCGGCCCAGCAGCGTCACCACCTCACCCTCGTGCACCGAGAAATTTACGCCGTGCAAGACATGCGATTCGCCGTACCAGGCGTGCAGGTCCCGCAGTTCCAGAAAAGGGGTTGACATCAGTGCGGTGCTCCGAGTTCGGCATCTGCACTGCCCATATAGGCTTCGATCACGGACGGGTTTTTGGACACCTCCGCATAAGGCCCTTCGGCCAGCGTCGCGCCGCGCGCCAGCACCGTAATGGTGTCGGCAATGCTGGAGACCACGCTCATGTTGTGTTCCACCATCAGCACCGTGCGATTGGCCGCCACTTTCTTGATCAGCCGGCGAATCCGGTCCACGTCTTCCAGGCCCATGCCCTGCGTGGGTTCGTCGAGCAGCATCAGCTCCGGGTCCATCGCCAGAGTCGTCGCAATCTCCAGCGCCCGCTTGCGCCCATAACTGAGTTCGACCGTGACGTTGCCAGCGTACGCGCCCAGATCGACTTCGGTCAACAGCTCCAGCGCACGGGAGTTAAGGCGGGCCAGCGTACGTTCGGATTTCCAGAAATAAAACGAATTGCCCAATTTGCGCTGCAACGCCACGCGCACGTTCTCGAGCACGCTCAGGTGTGGGAACACCGCCGAAATCTGGAATGAGCGGATGATGCCGCGCCGCGCTATGGCCGCGGGCGCCGCGCGCGTGATGTCGTCGCCATTGAACAGGATTTGTCCGGAGGTCGGCGTCAGGAACTTGGTCAGCAGGTTGAAGCAGGTCGTCTTGCCCGCGCCATTCGGGCCTATCAGCGCGTGTATCGTGCCGCGGAGCACCCGCAGATCGACATGATCCACCGCGACGAAGCCTCTGAAAGCCTTGGTCAGTTGGCGGGTTTCCAGAATCGTGTCGGTGCTCATGCGGGTGTCGGGAATCCATCTTGCAGCAGGGCCATACGATACCGCTTAATCGACTGTGCATTTCCTGCAACTAACCCTAATGTCCGGCTTTTCCAACAATGCGGCTTCAGGCCGCACAAGATCGAAAACCGACAAAAACATGGTTCGCCTGTGGCGGTTCGAAATTTCTGAACTTCGGGTGCTTGATACGCTGGCGGGTCGCGAACGACGCTCCGCGCAGCACCTTGTGGCTGCCGAAGCAGGGTTCCGAATAGTCGAGCCAGGGGCCGGCCGTGAAGCCGGGGTAAGCACGAAACGTGGTGCCGGTCCACTCCCATACGTCGCCCCAATAAAACCCGCGCCGCGCGGCGGTATGCGCGGCCACCTCCCACTCCACTTCCGCGGGCAGGCGGCGGCCGGCCCAGCGGCACCAGGCATCGGCCTCCCACCAGGTCAGATGCATGGCCGGCTGACCGCCCAGCATACGGCGCGGCGTGCCGAAACGGTTTTGCATCACCGCACCGCTGGCCACTCCGATCTGGTCCACGTAACGCGGGCCTCTGCCGCCCATGTGCTGGCCCTCGCCGGCCGCCTGGATTTGCAGCCACGACCAACCTTGGGCGTGCCATAACTCGGGCCGGTCGTAGCCGCCGTCGTCCACGAACTCGACGAACTGCGACCAGGTCACGGGCTGGGCATCGATCTCGAATTCGGGCACCTGCACCTCGTGCTCCGCGCGCTCATTGTCGAAGCTGAATCCATCCCCAGCGTCCCTGCCCATTTGCCAGCGCGTCGCATTCACCAGCAGCGGCTCGCGCAAGGCCCTGGCGCCCGGCTGCTCGACCGGCATAACAAGGCCCAGGGTTTGCGCCAGTGTGATCAGCGCCTCGCCGTGCAGGTCTTCATGGAACAGCGCCAGCCGATAGAAGTACAACGCATCGTCTTCATCGGGCGCTTTTTCAAGCAGCTCCAGCGTGGTTTCGAGCGTGCCGAGCAGATAGGCCTTGATGGCGTCCGGGTCGGGCAAGGCCAGCGCCCAGCGGTCGTCGTGCGCCACATAGGCAGCATCCCACCAGCTGTCCGCGCGCGGCTCGATGGAGGCCAGCCGCGTTGCCCGCGGGTCGCACCCGGCGCCGCGCTGGCGTTGCAGGTTGCGCGCAATCCACCACTCCTGGAACCAGCCGATATGGCCCAGTTCCCATAAGGGGGGGTCGAGCTCGGGCAATTGCGGCACACCGAAGTTGGACGCCTCAAGGGTTTTGGCAAGCTGGCTGGCGAGCTGCAATGTGTGGTTGCGCGCGTCCATCAAGGCCACGGACAAGAACTCGCGCCCGGCCCGGCGCATGTCGGGGGAGTCGATGCTCGTTAGCGGTGCGGATTGCATATGGTTGTACGTGTTTACCCTAGGAAAAAACTGGCCGGCTCAGGTGCGCTACATGGCTGGGCAACACGGTGTACGACAT